>CAZLLM010000096.1:0-5433 GCA_964560405.1 uncultured Prevotella sp. | reverse complement strand
AAATCCGCCCTCAAGCCGCCGCGGAAAACGGGGAGACCCGTGCGAGGGAAAGGAATGACGGAAGCGAAAAGCGGAAGGGCGAGGCGGAAAACGGGGAAGCCGCGGGGCGGGAAACGGGCGGGAGAGGGGAATGCACGGCGGGAAAGCGGTGTCCTGCAGCACCCTTGAACCGCCGCCGGCCCGCATTCGCGGTATAGAATCACACAAGCCCTAATGGTGTGATTCCGTTATGTTTTGCAGAGCCATAATGAGGGGAGGCGGTCCGCGCCGTCAGCGGCGGCCGATGAGCCCGAGGAACTCGGCTCTTGTCTTCGACTGCCGGAAGGCGCCTGTGAAGTCGCTGGTGACCGTTACGGAATGCTGCTTTTCCACGCCGCGCATCTGCATGCACATGTGTTCCGCTTCCAGCACCACCATCACGCCGAGCGGGTTCAGCGCGTCCTGTATGCACTCCTTGATTTGGCAGGTCATGCGCTCCTGCACTTGGAGCCGGCGGGAGAATATGTCGACTACGCGGGCTATCTTGCTCAGGCCGGTGATGTATCCGTCGGGGATGTACGCCACGTGGGCTTTCCCGTAGAACGGCAGCAGATGGTGCTCGCAAAGCGAGAAGAAGTCGATGTCCTTGACGATTACCATCTGGCTGTAGTCTTCCTTGAACTTCGCGGAGTTGAGCACCGCGGAGGGGTCCATGCTGTAGCCGCTCGTGAGCTTCATCATCGCCTTTGTCACGCGGCCCGGCGTCTTCTGCAGCCCTTCGCGGCCGGGGTCTTCGCCCAGCAGCCCGAGCATGCGGCGGCAGAGGGCGGCGAGCTCTTCTTCGCGCCGCTGCATTGAAAGTCCGTCTGTATCCATGTGTTAAGTATGATTGCCGTGAAACCGCCGCCGCGTGGCTTGCCGGCGGAGTCGCTTCGCCGGGGGCTCAATACGCGGTCTGCACAGTGGTCTTGATCAGCGTGGCGGCGGGGAACAGTTTGGATTCCCTTATTTGCGCGAGGCAGGCCTGCGCCTCTTCCGCCGTCCTGAAATCGCCCACGCGGCAGACCCAGCGGGGCGGGTAGAAATGCGTGTAGACTGGCAGCTCTGGGAAAAGGCCTCTCACCCTCTGCCCCGCCTGCGCCGCCTCGATGCGCGATTTCCGCGAGTTGTTGCCCGCGTACACCTGTATCCGATAGCCTTTCACATGCCTGACATGCACGGCGGCACTCTCAGCCGTTTCGGCGGCCTCGCCGGGCGCGCCTACGTCCTGCGTCTTCGGCTCTCCGGCTGGCCGTCCTGACGCATGCCGCGCCGCGCCCGTTTTCGCGGCCGCCTCGGGGAATGAAGAATCGGAGTTGACGAGGCTTGTTATCCTGTCGTCCTGACGGATGATGATTTCTCCTTCGCCAGCGGCTTTTCTCTGCAATTTCCCGACATAGCCCGCCTGTGAAAAAACGGGCAGCGAGACAACAAGCGACAACGCTGTCAGTATAGCTCTCATTTCCGTCTTGGAATTACTCGTGAAAGGCGCGGCCGCCCCTGCGCGCTGTCCCGGCGGCCCGCCGTCAGAAAGCCGGTGAAGCGGCCCACCCTTCGGGCTTGCCGGAAAGAGCAGCCCGCCTCGCCGCGTTTCACTTCCACGCGCCCGCTATTGCCTCGAAATCGGCGGCGTTGAGCGACGCGCCTCCTATCAGGCCGCCGTCCACGTCAGGCTTGCCGAATATTTCGTGCGCATTGGAGGGCTTACAGCTGCCTCCGTACAGTATGGGGACGTTCTCCGCCGCTTCCGCGCCGAACTTCCCGGCTATTGCCCCGCGTATGAATGCGTGCATCTCCTCCGCCTGCTCCGCCGTGGCCGTCCTGCCCGTGCCGATGGCCCACACAGGCTCGTAAGCGAGTATTATCCCGGAGAACTGCTCTGGGGTCAGACCGAACAGCGAGCCTTCGAGCTGCGCGGCGACAACCTCGTTCTGTCTTCCGGCCTCGCGCTCTTCAAGCGCTTCGCCTACGCAGAAGATCACTTTCAACCCGTTCTGCAGGGCGAGGACTGTCTTCTCTTTCAGGATTGCCGGGGTCTCGTTGTAATAGGCGCGGCGTTCGCTGTGGCCTATTATGACGTATTCGGCGCCAGCGGAGCGCACCATCGCGGCCGACACCTCGCCGGTGTAGGCTCCTTTGTCCTTGTCGGCGCAGTTCTGCGCGCCGAGCTTCACCACTTCGCTGTCTATCACGGCGGCTACGGAAGCCAGGTGGACAAACGGCGTGCATATTATAACCTCGCAGCCGGGTCTGTCCTCGCTGAGGCCTTTGCTCAGCTCGGCGGCCAAATCAATACCTTCTTGCAGGCTCTTGTTCATTTTCCAGTTGCCTGCCACAATTTTCTTTCTCATTATTTTTGCTTTAAGTCTTGTGCCGCTGCCGGTGTGTGTGGCTTGCGCCTTTTCCCGAATTTGTCCGCGAAAATAAGAATTATTAGCGGAACGATGAAACAAACAAGATACTTAACGGCTCCCGCGAGGCCGCTTCCCGTCATTCCGCGAGATGAGGCGAGTTTTTCTATCGGGGCAGTCAGGGTTTCGTCGTCGGGCAGGCTGTTCTTGCCCCATTTGTTGAGGATTTTCCCCTTGCGCACGAGGAGCAGGCCCGGATTGGAGCGGACGACGGTATTCAGCGTCGTGCCGTCGGCCTGATAGAACGGGAAGTCTATCCCGGCACTGTGCTTCCACTCTGCAATCTGGCTCTTGCCGGAAGCCGTGAGTCCGTATATGCCGTACCCGTTTAGCCTGCAATAGTCGTAAATGTCCCCTATCGCGTCGATAACCCCGTTGTCCGCCTTTTTTATGTCTGACATAATCAGCCAGAAGGCAAACTTGTTTTCAAACAAGACTGACATAGTTTTGTCTTCGCCCGTGTCGCAGTCGAACAAGGCGAAATCCGCGATTTCAGGCTCGAAGCCTTTCTTCAGTATTTTCGTTTCCGAACTGACGAACTGCCATGTGGAATCAGGGTAGTCATCTATTGTGAACGTCCTTTGCTCGCCGCCTTTTCTCAGTGTGAACACTGTTTCGTACACCGGCGGCTCGGCATCTTCGGGGATTTCCATCGCGCGCCTTATGTCCTGCCCGACATGGAATGGGCGGAAGTCTACTATGGGAAGATAGTGCAGGGAATAGAGATTCACCCAGAGTATTGCCGCCAAAGCGTATATCCCCGCCGCCCGCTCGCTTTTCGCACCGAGCGCCTTGCATATCTTCCCCGGCTTTGCGGCAGCGGCCGCCGTCATCGCCAGCAGGACAATGTTCTTGTATAACGTCTGCCAGTTGTCAAGCCTTACGGCATCGCCGAAGCAGCCGCAGTCGGACACAGCGCCGGTTATCGCCGTGTAAAGCGTGAGCGCGGTCATGAACAGCATTGCCGCCAGCAGCAAAAGCGTAGTCAGCCGCCGGCGTATGCCCAGCAGCAGGCATACGCCGAGCATGAATTCAGCCGCCGACTGGAACACGGAAAGAGCCTCGCACAACCCTTCGTTATGCGCAAGGCCTATACCGAAAACGCGCAGGTATTCGCCTGTCTTCATGCCGCCGCCCACCGGGTCGGCACCTTTCGTGAAGCCTGAAAAAATGAAAATTGCAGCTACCGTGAAGCTGCAAATGTTTACCAACGCCGTCGTGATACGCGCCCTGCGTCTTTCAACCGCCATACTTTAACTTGATTAACGCGAATACCGAGTAGTTGATAATATCGTAGTAGTTGGCGTCTATGCCTTCGCTTACAAGAGTATCCCCTTTCAAGTCCTCTATCTGTTTCGTGCGGTAAAGCTTCATCAGTATAAAGTCGGTGAAAGAGCTTGGCCGCATACCCCGCCAGGCCTCGCCGTAGTCGTGGTTCTTCAGCATCATGAGTTCGAAAGCCTTTTGGGAGTACTTGTCGTAAAGCGCGACGGCCTCGCCTTCTTCGATGTCTTTTTTAAGGACGGGGTGAAGTTCAAGCTGGATAAGCCCTATTATGCTGTAATTCACAAGTCCCGTGAACTCCTGCTCTATGCTTTCGTCAATGAACTGTACGCCTTGCTCCTCAATAGAGCGGATACGTTTCGCCTTGTTAAGAAGCTGGTCGGTAACGGAAGGTATACGTAAAATGCGCCATGCCGCAGCGTAGTCGTGAAGTTTCTTCAAATAAAGCAACCGGCAATCCCCTATCGCTTCCTGAAATTGTGATTCCGTATTTGGGCTTCCCTGCATAGTGTGTTAAGGCTTTCTTCACGCAGACTAATCTTCGTACCGCAGAATCTGACCCGGACGCAATATCTGGCGTCGGCTTATTCTGTTGAGGCTGCACAGCCTTTCAATCGTGCTGCCCACTTTGCGGGCGATAGAGCCCAGCGTTTCCCCTCTTTTCACCTTGTGGTATTTCACCCGGCTCGCCGCCTTTTCTTCCGTGTCGGCTTCCGTGCCGTGCGGCTTCGGAGTCACAACTGATGAGAAATACATATTGCGGTTGGTGATGCCGTCTTTGTAGAAAGTAAACCAGTCACTCACTATGTCCTGTTCCTCGAAGTCGAACATAAGCGCAGGGTTTATCGCTACACCCATGAAAAGAATTTCAAAATGCAGGTGCGAACCAGTGGAACGCCCCGTGTTGCCGCCTAATCCTATAGGATCGCCTTTTTTCACCTCGTCGCCCTCGTTCACCAACTGCTTCGACAAATGTCCGTAAACGGTCTCAATCCCGTTGTCGTGGCGGAGTACGATGTAGTAGCCGTACCCGTGGCGCTCGTAGTCGCGTATCCTCACCTTGCCGGCGAATGCGGCGCGTATCGTGTCGCCCACATACACCTTGACATCAAGCCCCTTGTGCATTCGGCGGAACGAACGGCGGTAGCCGTAGTTCGACGTTATCTCACGCGACGGCGTAGGCATGCAGAAGTCCCTCATATCTATTCGGAAAGAGTCTGGAATTGAGCTGATGTCCGTCGCATGAACCGTGGTGTTCGACCAGTCAGCGTACAAACCGCGCAATTCCGCTTCTCTCTCCGCTTTTATAAGATGTTGGAGCGAAACTGAATCAGCCGCGTGTGTCATGCGGTCTATAGGAGCTTGCCGCGCCAAAAAGTCCTGCGCCTCAACGGTGTTCGCGGCGAACAGTATGAAACTGAAAACAGATAGTTTTTGTAGAAAATACATTATTTAGATATGCTCGCGGGTTTTTTCTGATTGCAATTGTGCAAATATAGCGATTTTGCCAATTACGGAAAACAAGATGCGTCCTGCGTGTATGCTTTTTATGATTATTTAACGTAAGCGCGATGAATTATAACGAAAAGATTTTCAGTTGGACGGCAATTTTCATAGGAAAAGACACCATCTGCAGCGATTGTTATCGGTTTCTTCGGAAAGAACGGACAGGCGACAAGAGCCGCTATCAGGTTGACGGAGAGGCCGACTACGGATTGAT
>CAZLLM010000095.1:3705-5451 GCA_964560405.1 uncultured Prevotella sp. | reverse complement strand
CGCGGCGGGCGTTTGCAATCGGCAAGCAAATCCTTACTTGTTGTATTTTGCCATGTGGGCGATAAGGTCGACGAGCTTGTGGGAATAGCCTATTTCGTTGTCGTACCAAGAAATCACCTTCACAAAGGTGTCTGTAAGGTAAACACCCGCGTTGGCATCGAATATGGAAGTGAGCTTACAGCCGAGGAAGTCGCTCGAAACCACCGCATCTTCGGTATAGCCGAGAATGCCTTTCAGCTCGTTCTCAGAGGCCTCCTTCATCGCGGCGCATATATCCTCTTTCGTCGCCGGCTTCTTCAAGTTGACCGTAAGGTCTACTACCGACACGTCAAGGGTCGGAACGCGCATTGAAATGCCCGTGAGCTTGCCTTCAAGTTCCGGGATAACCTTGCCTACAGCCTTTGCCGCGCCAGTGGAAGACGGGATGATGTTGCCGGAAGCCGCACGGCCGCCGCGCCAGTCCTTGCTTGACGGGCCGTCGACTGTCTTCTGCGTCGCCGTTGTGGAGTGCACTGTCGTCATCAGGCCTGTCTCAATGCCGAACTTGTCATTAAGAACTTTCGCTATGGGCGCAAGGCAGTTTGTCGTGCAGGAAGCGTTTGACACAATTGTCTGACCCGCATAAGTGTCGGTATTTACGCCGCACACGAACATGGGGGCTTGCCGCCCGTCCGCACCTTTCTTCGAGGGCGCGGAAAGAACCACGTATTTCGCGCCTGCCTGCAGATGTTTCTCCGCCTTGTCCATGGCGAGGAAAAGGCCGGTGGATTCCACAACGTATTCAGCGCCAATCTCGTCCCATTTCAAGTTGGCGGGGTCTTTCTCGGCCGTGATGCGGATTTTATTGCCGTTCACCACGAGCTGCCCGTCCTCCACCTCAACAGTACCGTCGAAGCGGCCGTGCATCGTGTCGTACTGCAGCATATAAGCCATGTAGTCAACTGCAAGAAGGTCATTGATACCGACAACCTGCACATCATCGCGCTCTTGTATCGCACGGAACACAAAACGGCCAATCCTGCCGAAACCATTAATACCTACTTTAATCATTCGCTTAGCTTTTTGTTTGGTTAATTATTTCGTTTATATTGAATTCAGAACGCAAAATTACGAAATAGTTTTTATTTTTGCAGCATAACCAACGCAATAATTAAATAATGGCAAAAAGCAAATTCATCAAGGATTTCAAGGATTTCGCCATAAAGGGCAACGCCGTACAGCTTGCCGTCGGCGTAATCATCGGCAGCGCTTTCGGGAAGATAGTCTCTTCCGTAGTCGACGACATCATAATGCCTCCGTTGGGGTGGCTCATCGGCGGCGCGGATTTCACAGACCTCAAAGTGAAGCTACCCCCCAACCCGCTGAATCCCGGCGTAGAAGTTACTATCAACTACGGCAACTTCATACAAGCCGCCGTAGTGTTCCTGATTGTGGCGTTCAGCGTGTTCCTGCTCATCAAAGGCATTTCCGCGCTCTCGCGCACCCACAAGGAAGAGGAGAAAGCCGCGCCGCCTGCCGAGCCCACAAAAGAGGAACAGCTGCTCTCAGAGATACGCGACCTCCTGTCAAGCCAGCAAAACAGCCAGAACGACAAATGACGCACGGCCTGCCCCGCTTGCGGCAGAACGCGGCAAAGCGCTCACCCGTCAGGAACAAAGGCGTTCTCCCTCTGACATAAGACGACATTAAATTAATGTGTAGCATTGTTTTCCCCTCCGCGGACACGGCGGGGAAAAATGTTTTGAG
>CAZLLM010000095.1:0-3605 GCA_964560405.1 uncultured Prevotella sp. | reverse complement strand
GGCTGCGCCAAAGGCGGAGCGTTTTCCCGGCGGGACACGTCCGCGATTAACAAGCGTGATATCATGGCAGAAACAGCTCAGAGAAACAGGATTCTCGCCCTCGACATAATGCGGGGCATAACAGTAGCCGGAATGATAATGGTGAACAACCCGGGCAGCTGGGGAGCGGTCTACGCTCCGCTGCGGCACGCGCCGTGGTCAGGCCTCACGCCCACCGACTTGGTGTTCCCGTTTTTCATGTTCATAATGGGAATGACGACATTCCTTTCCCTGCAACGCTACGGTTTCCGGCCTGCGTCCGCGGTGTTCGGGAAAATATTCACCCGCGTAGCCGGCATCATCCTTGTGGGGGTGTTCATAAGCTGGTTCTCGCATTTCTGCCACTACTGGCACAATGCCGACAGCGGCTTAGGCTTCGGCGGCCGGCTCCTCCAAGCCGCGAATGTGTTCCCCGTCCTGCGCTTCACGGGAGTGCTGCACCGTCTGGCGGTATGCTACGGGGCGACGGCCGTGCTTGCCGTCCTTGTAAGCCACAGGCGTTTCCCATGGATAATCCTTTCGCTTTTCGCCGTGTACTTCGCAATCCTTTTAACGGGCAACGGCTTCGCTTATGACGAAACCAACATCCTCTCCATCGTAGACCGCGCCGTCCTCACCCCCGCCCACATGTATTACGACAACGGCATAGACCCCGAAGGGATACTAAGCACCCTGCCGGGCATAGCGCACGTGATGACCGGCTTTTGCATAGGGCGCGCCGTCTTCCGCGAAGACAGCACCGCGCCTTCCGGCGGCGTGCGGCCGTTGCAGTCAAAAGTCAATACGCTGCTGCTTGCCGGGGCGTGCCTGCTGATGGCAGGTTTCCTTTTCAGCTACGCCTGCCCCATAAACAAGAAGATCTGGTCGCCGTCATTCGCCCTTGTGACATGCGGCTTTGGCTCTCTGCTGCTGGGCGTACTCGTATGGGTGGCGGATGTCAAGGGTAAGAAGGCGTGGGGGCGGCCGTTCGAAGTGTTCGGAGTGAACCCGCTGTTCCTGTTCGTGGCGTCCGACATCGTAGCCATACTGTTCGGAAGCGTCATGTTCCGATCCGGCGGCGGCGAGACGAACATCATACATTACGCCTACACCTGCCTTACGCCGCTTTTCGGCGAGAAAGGGGCGTCGTGCGTTTACGCCCTGCTCTTCGTGTGCCTCAACTGGTGCATAGGCTATCCGCTGTACAAGAAACGCATATACATCAAGCTGTAACCGCCAAGACGGGCAACGGCCTGCCGGCGCGCCGTACGGCAACGCCGGAGGACACGCTCATGATGCCGAACAATGGACTTTGAAAAGATAACCGAAAAGCCCTCGTCTTACGACAATCTGGAAAGCAAGCCAGTAAGGGAAATCTTAGAAGACATGAACCGCGAGGACGGCAGCGTAATCCCCGCCGTCCGCAAGGCGATACCGCAGATTGAGCGTCTCGTGGAAGCAGTCGTGCCGAAAATGAAGCGCGACGGGCGCGTCTTCTATATAGGCGCAGGCACAAGCGGGCGCCTCGGAGTGCTTGACGCCTCCGAAATCCCTCCAACCTACGGAATGCCCCCGTCTTCGGTCGTCGGAGTGATAGCCGGCGGGGATGCCGCCTTGCGCAGCGCGGTGGAAAACGCCGAGGACGACTGCGGGAAAGGCTGGGAAGACCTGCTCGCGCACGGCATTTCCGTGAACGACACCCTCGTGGGGCTGTCAGCCTCAGGCACAACGCCCTACGTGCTGGGTGCGCTGCGTCAGGCCCGCAGGCGTGGCATACTCACAGCCTGCATAACGGGCAACCCCGGCAGCCCGGCGGCGGCGGAATCCGACATTCCGATAGAAATCGTCACCGGGCCGGAATACGTTACGGGAAGTACGCGCTTGAAGTCGGGCACGGGGCAGAAGCTGGCGCTGAACATGATCTCCACCTCCGTGATGATAAGGCTCGGGCGGGTGAAAGGCAACAGGATGGTGAACATGCAGCTCACCAGCAGCAAGCTCGTAGAGCGCGGCACGCGGATGCTGATGAACGAGCTGGGAATCGGGCGCGGCGAAGCCCGGAGCCTGCTGCTCGCGCACGGCTCGGTGGACAAGGCCCTGCGGCGCGCCCGGCCGGAGGCACACGGACACTGAAAAAACACCTGCACCCATGACAAACGCATCACACAAGGCCGCGCCCCTCATGGCCGCGCTGCTGTGCGCCGCCACCGCCGCTGCGCAGAAGCTCGAGCGCGTCATTCCCGAAGCCGCCGGCCTCAGCTCCGCGAAGCTGGCTAACGCCGACAGCGTTATCCTGCGGGGCATCAGAGACGGGAACATGCCCGGAGCCGTGCTCGCCGTCGTGAAAGACGGCAAAATGGCCTACCTGAAAGCCTACGGCGACAAAAGCGTCGTCCCCGAGCGGGAGCCAATGGACGAAAACGCCGTGTTCGACATGGCCTCGTGCAGCAAGGCGCTCTCTACGGCGGTATGCGCCATGATACTGGCCGAGCGGGGGAAGCTGCGCCTCACAGACCCCGTGGAAAACTACATACCCGGGTTCAGGAACTGGGAAGGCGGGGACGGAAAGCCGGCGCGCCCCATACTCATCATCCACCTCATGACCCACACCTCCGGCCTACCCGCATACGCCCCAGCCGAAGAGCTGCGCAAACGCTACGGCGCGCCGCAGCCCGACAGCCTGATGAGCTTCATCGCCTCGTGGAGGCGGGATTTCGAGCCCGGCACAGGCTTCCGCTACAGCTGCCTCAACTACATAACGCTGCAGCACATTATAGAAAAGGCGGGCGGAATGCCGCTGCGCGAGTTCGCGCGGAAGAACATCTTCGACGTGCTGGGAATGGAGCATACCGACTACATACCGTGCAGAGAAGGCGAAGACGGATGCGAGACCGTCTCGCCGCCACGATGGGCCGGCGGAGAAGGCGGATGGGAGAAAGCCGTCGCGCCGACCGAGCGGCAGGGAAACGGCATCCCCCTGCGCGGGCAGGCGCACGACCCGCTGGCGCGTGTGATGAACGGCGGGGTGAGCGGTAACGCAGGCCTGTTCTCCACCGCCGGCGACGTCGCGCTGCTCTGCGCCGCCCTCATCAACGGAGGCGCCCTCAACGGCAGGCGCATACTGAGCCCCGCCACGGTGAAAGCCATGACATCCCTGCCGCAGGGGCTGGAACAATTCGGGCGAACGCCGGGGTGGGACATCAGCTCGCCCTACTCCTCAAACCGCGGCGACCTGCTCAGCCGAAGCGCATACGGCCACACAGGATATACGGGCACGTCAGTCGTAATCGACCCCGAGAACAGGCTGGCCGTCATCCTGCTCGCCAACAGCGTGCACCCCGAAGACAAGTCAAGCATGGTGAGGGTGCGCTCGCTCGTGGCAAACGCCGTGGCAGGCGCGCTCACGGCGGAAGGAAGCCCCGCCCCCGGCGCGGAATAGCGGCGCGAGAGGCCGCCTTATCCCGCGTCCTCGCACCCCGCCTGAGCCCGCCTTCGTCCCGCCGGAAACGCCCCCGCCCCGCCCCGAAGCGGCAGGCGCAAACCTCAAAACCGCCTCCGCAACCCTCAAAACGACTTCCGCGAACCTT
>CAZLLM010000094.1:0-5451 GCA_964560405.1 uncultured Prevotella sp. | reverse complement strand
GCCCGCCCCGCTGAAATCAAAGAAAGCTATATTGGAGGTTTTGGCTTTCAGCCTGTCCGCCATCCCGCCGTCCTGCGCGAGCGAGACGCGGCCGCCGCCCTCCCCGAAATCCAAGGACGGGAGCACGGCGTTCTCTATCTTGCGGAACGGCGCGGGGGCGTCCACCATCTCCACTTCGACGGGGGCTATGCCGGCGGCTATCATGCCTATCCTGCTCGCGGCGGCGTATGAAAGGTCGACGATGCAGCCGCGGCGGAATGGACCCCGGTCGGCTACCGTCACGTACACTTCTTTGCCGTTATTCCTGTTGCGCACGCGCAGCAGGGCGCCGAAAGGGTATGTCTTGTGGGCGCACGTCATACTGTCGCGGTGGTACATCGAGCCGTCGCTCATCTTTCTTCCGTGCAGTGTGCCTGAATAATATGTCGCGTCGCCCGTTTCTTGCGCGGCGGCGGCGAAGGCGAGGAAAGCCGCGGCGCAGGCTGTCATCATCTTGCGTATTTTCATGCTTCCGTTCCGTTTGCGCCGGCAAAGGTATGCAATTTTCCCCTAAACGCCAAAAGCCTTCAAGAGCCGTCCGGCCGCACAATCGTCAGGCTGACGGTATGCGACGCGCCGCCCTGCATGGAACTCCTGCGGGGCGGCGCGCTTCGTTACGGGTAATATTCCGGCCTCTTACTTGCCTGTTCCAGAGCCGTCTGCACTGGCATTGGCACTGCCTGCGCCTGCGGTATCGGAGCCTACTATGCCCGCGCTTGCAAGTATGCCGTGGATTTCCTCTTCCTTTTCTTTCATATTCAGATTATGGTAAAAAGTCTCCAGCGTGAGCCCCCATATCTTCGGCTGGTCAGGGACGAGCTCGCGGGATTTCTCCACATAGGGGAGGCCTTTCCGGTAATACTCTTTCATCGCCTCCAAATCACGCTGGTAGTTCGGGTCTTTTGTGTTGGTTGTGAACTTGTCCTTGTTCGCCACGAGTTCGTTCACGTAGGAAATCCCCATGTTGTACTGTGCTTCGTACATATTGGGGTTGATGTCCATCGCTTTCTGGAAGTATTCGCGCGCTTTGCCGAATTCTTTCGTGTTATTGAGGTAAATGCAACCTGCCGAATACCATGCATTGGGGTTGCCGGGAGCTTTTGAAATGAGGTCGCCCGCTGCCGCCACGGCTTCGTCATTCAGGTTCTTGAGGTTGTAATAATAGAGTAGGTTTTGGACAAACTGCGTATTGTCGGGAAGCTGCGTGATGGCTTCGGTGACGCATTTGACCCACGCGGCCGTGTCTTTCTTTTCCAGCAGCGACTGCGACTTTATGAAGAACAGGTCGTTCTTGTTTTTGGCGGAGGTGTCGGCGATTGCGAAGTCCACGTGTTTCAGGGCCTTGTCGTAATCTTTCAGCTCGTAGCCCAAAAGCGCAGTATAGTAAGCGACTGTGCAGTATTGTTCCCTGTCGGCATTATACATGGAGTCGGCCTGCTCTTCGGAGAACATGGAGAGTTTAGGCATCTCCAAGTATTTTTCAAAAGCGTCATACGCGCCTGCCCGGTCTCCGTTGTTGTTGAGGAACTGCCCGGAATAGATGAAATAACTGCCCATTTGGGTAATCATCTTGATGTTGTTTTCGTTGTAACGAGGCTTTACCTTGCCTTTTTCATTGGGCGCGTTGTCAATTTCGTAGCTCTTGTTGAAATAATCAACCGACTTGTTCAAGGCGTTCACAAACTTAGCCGTATCACACGGCTGGTTCTGGGCGGCTTTCAGGATTTCTTCGTTAAGGGTGCGGCTATAGACATTTCCGGCCATATTATACGCTCCCGCCATGTTCTTTGTCTTGCCGCTCGTCAAAGCTTGCTCAATCAATTCGGCCGCCTCGTCAATCTTATTTTCATCAAGCTTCATTTGGGCTCTGCCGATAAGGCTGTTTTGAGCGTATGCGGAAGCCGAAGAAAAAAGAACTGCGAATAAAAGAATCTTCTTCATCGATGATTAATTTAAAAAGTTAATAATTCTCGTTTACTGGTTCTTCATTGTTTTCATGCGCATTCCCGCCAGCCTCATTATCCGGGCCGTCTCCCGGATCCTCACGCGGAACCCTGCATACGCCGGCGATGGCATCGCCGCGCTTTTCTAAATTTATCAGCCGCACGCCTTGTGTGGCGCGCCCCATCACTCTGACGCCGGAAACGTGAATGCGCAAAGTTATGCCGCTCTTGTTGATTATCATCAGGTCGTCGTTGTCGCATACGGTCTTGACGGCTACAAGGTTGCCGGTCTTCTCCGTAATGTTAATGGTCTTGACGCCTTTTCCGCCGCGGTTTGTTACGCGGTAATCCCTTACTTCGCTGCGTTTGCCGTAGCCTTGCTCGCTGACGACCATCACGCTTTCTTTCTCGGGGTTGCAAACGCTTACCATTCCAATCACTTCATCATCAGCATCAAGCGTCATCGCCCTTACTCCCGTAGCGGTGCGTCCCGTAGGGCGCACTTTTTCTTCGTTGAAATGTATGGCGCGGCCGAACTTGTCGGCTACGAGGATTTCTTCGTCGCCGCGTGTCAGGCACACACTCACCACTTTGTCGCCTTCCTGAATGTTTATGGCGTTCACCCCGCTTACTCTCGGACGCGAATATTCTGACAGGCAGGTTTTCTTTATGATTCCGTTTCTGGTGCAGAACACGACGTAATGGCTGCCGCAGAATTCGGGGTCGTTTAATTTGCGGATGTACAGGCACGCGCTTACCTGGTCGTCCTGCGCGAAGTTAAGCATATTCTGTATGGCTCTCCCCTTTGAACTCTTTGTCCCTTCGGGAATGTCATACACTTTCAGCCAATGGCAGCGGCCGCTCTGAGTGAAGAACAGCATGGTGTTGTGCAACGTCGCGTGGTAGACATATTCTATAAAGTCCTCGCTGCGTGTGCTGCCGCCCCTGCTGCCCACGCCGCCGCGCCCTTGCGACCTGAATTCGGCAAGCGGAGTCCGTTTTATGTACCCAAGATGGCTTATGGTTATAACCACTTCATCGTCCGAGTAGAAATCTTCCGGATTGAACTCGTCGTCATTCAGCACTATCTCGCTGCGGCGCGGGTCTCCCCATTTGTTCTTGACTTCTGACAGTTCGTCTTTTATCACTTGCAGGCAGACCTTGTCGTCATTCAGGATCCCGTTATAAAAGCTTATGCGCTGTTCTATTTCGTCATGCTCCGCGTGCAGCTGGTCTTGCATGAGCCCCGTCAGCTGCCGCAGGCGCATTTCCACGATGGCCTTTGCCTGCACATCATCAAGATTGAATCTTTTCTCTATATTCTCCACCGCTTCTTGCGGCGTCTTCGCGGCGCGGATAATGCGCACCACTTCGTCTATATTGTCGCTCGCTATAATCAGGCCGTCAAGTATATGAATTCTTTCTTTCGCCTTGCGCAGTTCATATTTTGTGCGGCGTATTACCACATCGTGCCTGTGGTCGATGAAACAGCGTATGCAGTCTTTCAGCGTGAGGAGTTTCGGCCGCCCGTGCACCAGCGCAATGCAGTTGACCCCGAAGCTTGTCTGAAGCGCGGTCATCTTGAACAGTTTGTTCAGCACTACGTTTGCGTTAGCGTCGCGCCTTACATCAACGACTATGCGCATTCCCTCACGGTCGCTCTCGTCGTTCACGTTGGATATCCCGTCTATTCTCTTTTCATTAACGAGCTGAGCTATGTACATTATGAGCTCTTTCTTGTTAATGCCGTAGGGAATTTCGGTTACCACTATCTTGTCGTGCGAAGCGTCGGTCTCTATTTCCGCCCTCGCCCGCATTATGACGCGGCCGCGTCCGGTGGCGTAAGCCTCCCTCACGCCAGCCATTCCGTATATGAACCCGCCGGTCGGGAAGTCGGGGGCTTTCACGTATTTCATAAGCCCGTCGACATCAATGCCGTTGTCATCAATATAAGCGATACATGCGTCTATCACTTCGCCGAGATTGTGCGTCGGGATATTCGTCGCCATGCCAACCGCAATGCCGCTCGCTCCGTTCACGAGCAGGTTAGGTATTCTCGTGGGCATTACCGTTGGCTCGGACAGCGTATCGTCGAAGTTGTTGGTCATGTTCACGGTTTCCTTGTCTATGTCCTGCATCATAGCCTCGCCGAGCTGTTCCAGTCGCGCTTCGGTATAGCGCATAGCCGCGGGGGAGTCGCCGTCCACGCTGCCGAAGTTCCCCTGCCCGTCCACCAGAGTGTAGCGCATTGACCAGTCTTGCGCCATTCTTACCAAGGCTCCGTAAACAGAGGAGTCGCCGTGAGGGTGATACTTGCCGAGAACCTCGCCTACTATACGCGCGGATTTCTTGTAAGGCTTGTCGTGCGTGTTGCCCAAACCCATCATTCCGTAAAGTATGCGCCTGTGCACAGGCTTGAAACCGTCTCTCGCGTCAGGAAGGGCGCGAGCCACTATCACCGACATGCTGTAGTCGATGTAAGAGCTCCTCATCTCTTCCTCAATGTTCACTTTTATTATCCTGCCCTGGTCAAGCATTGCTACCGTTCTCCCCTGCTTTTCAGTTTGAATTTCAAAAATACTGATTTTTCTCAAGACAGGCTGTCAGCGGTCATTAAAAATCGCCGCCATGTTGTTTTTTAAGGCTCATTTCGGCTATGTTTGAAGTCATCCGCCCTGTTTCAGGCGGTCTGCAATCCGCGAAAAAGCGTTACTTTGCGGCATTATGGTTTCAGAAGAGCTGAAAACGCGGCTTAAAGAGGCCGCCGACAGATATGAGCGGCCGGATTTCATCAAGAGCGACCCGGTACAGTTCCCCCGCCGCTTCTCCTGCAAACGCGACATCGAGATAAGCGGACTGCTGACGGCTCTCATCAGCTTCGGCAACAGAAAGCAGATTGTCGCCAAAGCGGAAAAGCTGCACGGCATGCTGCGCGGCAAGCCTTATGAGTTCGTAATCAGCCGCAGTTACGAGCCTTGTTTCCCTGCAGGCGGCACGGAGAGCTTTTACCGCACGATTTCGTACGGAATGTTCCGCAATGTTTTAGACAGGCTGCACAATGCGTACTCGCTGTTTCCCGACTTGGAAAGCTGCCTTCTGACATTGGAGGGGACGCCCATGGAGCGGATGTGCGCTTTTCTGGAAGTCTCGCCAAAAAGCCCGCAGAAAAAGATAAACATGTTCCTGCGGTGGATGATCCGCCGGGATTCTCCTGTGGACTTCGGGCTGTGGGGGAATTTTTCCCCCGCCGAACTGGTGATTCCATTAGACACGCACGTGGCGCGTATGGCTTATGAAGCGGGCATCACTGATACGGGAAGTTACTCGCTCGCTTCCGCGAAAAAAATCACGCGCGCTTTAAGCGAAGTGTTCCCCGGCGACCCCACGCGCGGCGATTTCGCTCTCTTCGGAGCGGGAGCCGGCGAAAGCCGGCAAGCTTCCGGGAACCGCAGACGGCACGGCAGGAAAA
>CAZLLM010000093.1:2996-5453 GCA_964560405.1 uncultured Prevotella sp. | reverse complement strand
TTATATGGCGGCACATGAAGAAAAACATACACCTCCGCTTTCTTGCGAGGACGTGAATGGTGTCAGAAAGGCGTCCGCCGCGCCGCTCCGGGAAAGAGCCGCTTCTTCTGCGGTTGCGATGCCGGATACATAAAAGCGTCATCCGCGGCTTCTCTTCCTGCGTCCGCCTTTCTTCGCCGCAGAGGGACGCAATTTTTGCGACAGTTGCTCTTGCTTGCCGGGCGAGGAGGCCGTGCGGCTTTTCTCGCCGACGAGAGTGTAATCGAGCAACCGCCGCTCAAGGCTGGCGTGCGCCACTCTTATCCTCACCTTGTCGCCGATGGAATAGCGACGGTGCAGGCGGCGCCCCACGAGGCTGTAATTCTTTTCGTCAAACTCGTAATAATCATCTATCAGGTCACGCAGAGGCACCATGCCCTCGCATTTGTTCTCGTCGGCCTCCACATAGATGCCGAACTCCGTGACACCGCTTATCGTGCCGTTGAACTCCTGCCCTATACGGTCTGCCATATACTCCACCTGCTTGTATTTTATGCTTGCACGCTCGGCGTTTTCGGCCAGTTGCTCCATTGTGCTTGCGTGTTCGCACATTTCTTCGTACTTCTCCGCCGAAACGGAGCGGCCGCCTTCGGCGTAGCGTGCGAGAAGACGGTGAACCATCAGGTCGGGGTATCGGCGGATAGGCGATGTGAAATGGGTGTAATGCTTGAACATCAGCCCGTAATGCCCTATGTTGGTGACGCTGTACCGTGCTTTCGCCATGGCTCGCAGGGCTATGGTTTCAATAAGCTGTTGCTCTTTCTTCCCTCTGACTTCTTCGAGTATCCTGTTCAGGCTGCGTGCCGTATCCTCTTTGCTCCCTTCGGTGCGCAGATGGTATCCGAAGCGCGAGATGAACGAGCGGAGGTTCTCAAGCTTGCCTTGATCCGGCGTGTCGTGGATGCGATAGGGGAACACTCTGGCTTTCCTGCCCTCCGCAGGCTTGCTTGCCATTTCGGCTACATTGCGGTTAGCCAAAAGCATAAACTCCTCCACCAGTTTGTTGGCATCTTTGGCCGTTTTTACGTATGTCGAAACGGGATGCCCCTTGTCGTCAGTTTCGAAACGCACTTCGGCACGGTTGAAGCCGATTGAACCGGCGGCGAAGCGGCGAGCACGCAGAATCTTGGCGAGGCGGTTTAGCGTTACAAGCTCTTCGGCGTATTCTCCAGCCGGGCGGCCGCCTGTGTTCCGCAGCGGTTCGGGATGGTCTCCTGGCTGTCGTAGGTCTTCGGGCGAGGCCTCGCCATTCAGTTCGAGGATGTATTGCACTTCTTCATAAGTGAACCGTCGGTTGCTGCATATTATGGTATGTACAAGCCGCCAGTCACGCACTTCTCCCTTTTCGTTCATGATGAATACGGTGCTGTAAGCGAGTTTATTCTCGTTAGGGCGCAGAGAGCAAATACCGTTGCAAAGGCGTTCGGGCAGCATGGGAATGGTGCGGTCTACAAGGTAGATGCTTGTGGCACGCCGGAAAGCTTCTTTGTCGATTATGCCGCCTTCCTGCACATAGTGCGACACATCGGCAATGTGTACGCCTATTTCCAGCCCGTCGGGTATCCGGCGAATCGAAAGAGCATCGTCAAAGTCCTTCGCGTCGCACGGGTCTATGGTGAAAGTGGTAACGTCACGAAAGTCCTCGCGTTGTGCCGTCTCATCCGCGGTGATGCCGGGCGAGAGCTTTTCGGCAGCGGCCTCCACGTTTTTCGGATAACTGTAAGGCAGACCGAACTCCGCGAGTATGGCATGCATCTCAGTATTGTTCTCGCCTGTACTGCCAAGTATGTCAACCACTTTCCCGACGGGGTTTCTTGTGCCGTCTGGCCATTCCGTGATTTTCACCACTGCCTTGTCGCCTGTAACGCCTCCTTTTAGGCAGTTTTTTGGTATAAATATGTTGTTGGAATATATGCGGCCTGCGGTTTCAAGGTAGGCGTAGTTTTTCGCTACGACCAGCCGTCCCACAAAGGTTTCGCGAGCACGCTGTAGCACTTCGGTAACCTGCGCCTCGCGAGTGTGCTTCTTTCGCCGGGCGAGGATTGTGGCGCGGACGCGGTCGCCGTTCATCGCGCCCGCACTGTTGCGCTCGGTGACGAGTATCGACTTTCCGCCGTCGTCCGAAACAACGCTGTTGCGGCCATTGGGCTTGCGCACGAAGCGTCCTTCGATAACTTGGTTTTTCAGGCTCAGACTGAAACAGCCGTCCTTTACGGTTATCACGTCTGAATCTACCATGTCCTCAAGGATGTCGCAGCACATAACGCGTTGCGGATGAGTTGTGCAGCCTATTTCGGAAAAGATGTCGCGAGTGGAGAGTTTACGTTCGCTGTTGCCGAACAAGGCTTCAAGCCGTGCTGTCATCTCTTTTGGCGTTAGCCTGCGTGCCGCTCTTTGAGGTGTGCTTTTCATGATGCT
>CAZLLM010000093.1:0-2896 GCA_964560405.1 uncultured Prevotella sp. | reverse complement strand
AATATGTAGTATGTATTCTATTCTGTGATGTGTCAGAGCCGTCTTGAATTCCGAGAAGTGGTTGGAATATTGCGGAGATGCTTTCAGTCAGCCGAAGTTGGGTGTCTACGGCAGAACTTCCGTTATAAGCTGTCTGCCCAAGCCGCTTTCCTTTATCAAAGCGAGGAGCTTCCCGACGGCTTCTTTCTCTGGGATGTTGCGTTCCACGCATTCTTTTCCACGGTACAAGCTTACTTTTCCCTTTGCTGCGCCTATGTATCCGAAATCGGCGTCTGCCATTTCGCCCGGTCCGTTGACAATGCATCCCATCACAGCTATTTTAATCCCGGCTAAGCCTTGCGTGGCGGCCTTTATCTTTGCCAATGTGCCTTCGAGGTCGTAAAGCGTGCGTCCGCATCCTGGGCAACTTACGTATTCGGTTTTTGTAATCCTCATGCCGGCGGCCTGAAGTATGGAAAACATAGTGGCGAGTTCTTCGTGTGCAGGTATTCCGCTAATACGGCCGCTGCCGCGGCAAGTAAGGCAGATGCCGTCAAGCAGGCCGTCGAAAAGAAGCGCGCCGGTATCGGCCGCGCTTTCTATTTGAAAGTCTTCAAGCTCGTCCGCTTCGTGGCGGTATACTTTGTAAAACACAGCGGGATTGCTTAATTTCTCGCTCATCAGACGATGTACAACAGCGCGTGCTTCGCCAAGGCAATTATGTGATGGTGCGTTTATTATAAGCACGGTATCGGGGTTGTCGCGCAGGCATGCGATAGTGTTTTCGTTTAATGAGGTGAGCCGGATTTCCAAAAATTTCGCTTCAGCGCAGCATCCCGTCATACAGGCAAGATTTGTCGTCGTGAATAAGGGAAATGTGTTTTGCCGTCCATTGTATCTTTTCAAGCTTACAATGTAGCGCATCGCAGGGTCGGCGGATATTGCCGCGTAATTGTCTTTGATTATCACGAAGTCGGGGTGTGTGGAACTGTCGTAGTCGCAAGGGCGGCAGTTCATGCCAATTACAATGGGGCGGTTGTCGCCGCCAATGCCAAGAATGGGGCGTGTTGTCCTGCGAGCAGGACACAGGTAATCAAACCCATTGTATGCTTTCGCCTTGATGCGCTTTGCGTGGCGGCGCATTAGCGTATAGTCCACAAGTTTACGGGCAACGGAAATTTCGTTCTCTGGGGCTTCCGACAGCGAAACGCGCACCGTGTCGCCTATACCGTCGCTAAGCAGTGCTCCAATGCCGAGAGCGCTTTTTATACGCCCGTCCTCGCCCGCGCCCGCTTCTGTAACGCCAAGATGTAGCGGGAAGCGCATTCTTTCTTCGTCCATCGCCTTGACGAGCCGTCTTACCGCCTGCACCATGAAAGACGTGCTGCTCGCCTTAACCGAAACTACTACATCATTGAAGCCGCAATGTATGCAAACTCGGAGAAACTCCATGCAGCTTTCCACAATGCCTGCTAATGTATCGCCGTAGCGGCTCATTATCCGGTCGGAAAGCGATCCGTGGTTCACTCCTATTCTCAACGCGGTGCGATGGTGCTTGCAGATGTCGAGAAGCCGTGAGAAACGTTCTTCAAGCCTTCCTAACTCAGCGCGGTATCCATCGTCGGTATATGCAATGTATCGGAATTTTCGTGCCGGGTCAACGTAATTGCCAGGGTTTATGCGTACCGCCTCCGCCGTTTGAGCCGCTGCATCTGCCACATCAGGATTAAAATGAACATCAGCAATGAGTGGAATATCTGCCCCGAGTCGCCGGAGAGCTTTTTTGATTTCCGCAAGGCTCTCCACTTCGCGTATGCCTTGCGTTGTGAGGCGCACGTAGTCAGCGCCAGCCTTGACGATACGCGCCGCCTGTGTCGCACTCGCGGCGATGTCGGTCGTAGGAGTTGTTGTCATGCTTTGCAGCCGTATCGGATGCCTGCCGCCAAGCGAGGTATTGCCAACGCGAACGCAGGCAGTGGCGCGGCGGCGGTAATTGAACAGGTCAATAGGCATCGCGGGCAGGTTTTCTTGAAAGCTGGCAGAGTATGCGTTGGCAAAAAGTCCGCTTAGAAGTGCAGTTTTTGGCTTCCAAGCAAGCGGAATGTGTTTCGCCGTTCAAAGTTTGTTTTTTGTGTAAAGCACAGGGTTCGTGTCTGTGTCGTTGTACATTTTCATCTGTTTGTACACTTTCATATATTTCTTGCCGGAGCTTATGTCGGCCAAAAGCGTGTCAATGGCAGAAGAAAGGTCTTTTTGCTGTTCAAGAAGCACGGCGAGCTTGGCGCGGCAGCGTTCGCGATGGCTTTGCAGAGAGTCATCACGCATAGTCTCCAGACGCATATGGCAGATTTTAAGCGCGAGGATAGAGAGCCTGTCTATCGCCCAAGCGGGGCTTTCGGTATTTATTGAGGCATCGGGAGCGGGAACTGCGTCTTTGTACAGCGTGATGAAGTAACTGTCAATTTTTTCCACAATGTCTGTGCGTTTCTGGTTGCTCTTATCAATCCTGCGTTTGATGGCAAGCGCCTTGCAGGGGTCAATGTCTGGGTCGCGTATTAAGTCTTCCAAATGCCACTGCACCGTGTCTGTCCAGGCTTTGGCGTACAGGTCGCTTTCTATCGTATCGGGCGGATAAGGGCAGTCCATCAGCGCGTCTACACTGTTGGTTTCGTGGTATTTCGAAATGGCGGAATTGAAAATGGAGAGGCATTTTTCTGCAAAAGTCATGGAATTTCCTTTTCTTGGTTGTTTGTCAATGCAAAGGTATGTTTTTTTCGTTTGCGGCGGGTGAAATCGCGTAAAAAGGACTAATTTTGTAAACACACTGATGACGGAGGACAATTGCGGTGAGACTTGTTGCGGATGACAATATTCCCTTTTTGCATGGAGTGCCTGAAAGTCTCGGTTTCGATACGGT
>CAZLLM010000092.1:0-5508 GCA_964560405.1 uncultured Prevotella sp. | reverse complement strand
CGTTACATCAGGCTTGCCGTAACAGTAAGCCCCGCCGTTACTATCGACACCATGCTCATCAGCTTTATGAGAATGTTCAGGCTCGGGCCGGAAGTGTCCTTGAAAGGGTCGCCTACTGTGTCGCCTACTACCGCGGCCTTGTGGACGGGGCTTCCTTTGCCGCCCAAGCGGCCTTCCTCCACATATTTCTTGGCGTTATCCCACGCTCCGCCTGCGTTAGCCATGAACACGGCAAGCACGAAGCCGGAGCTGAGGCCGCCCACAAGCAGCCCGAGCACTCCCGCCACGCCGAACACGAAGCCGGTGGCGACGGGGGCGGCTATCGCGAGCAGCGCGGGCAGCGCCATCTCATGCTGCGCGCCTTTGGTGGCGATCACGACGCAACGCTGGTAATCCGGTTCCGTTTCGCCCGTCATTATTCCTTTGATTGTGCGGAACTGGCGGCGCACTTCCTCCACCATCTTCCGTGCCGCCCTGCCTACGGCGTTCATGGTAAGGCCGCAGAAGAGGAAAGACATCATCGAGCCTATGAAGATGCCGGTCAGCACTTTCGGGTTTATAAGCGTAACGTTGTAATATTCCATGAAATCGGTGAATGACGCTTTCGCCGTCTCAACTATGCACCCGTTACCCAAATCCAGAATCGCCTTACCTGCACGCTGCAGCCCTATTCTGACTTCTTCAACGTATGAAGCCAGAAGGGCCAGCCCCGTAAGAGCCGCCGAACCTATGGCGAAGCCTTTGCCTGTGGCAGCGGTGGTGTTGCCGAGCGAATCGAGCTCGTCTGTCCTGCGCCGCGTTTCTTCGCCAAGGCCCGACATCTCGGCGTTTCCTCCGGCGTTGTCGGCTATCGGGCCGTAAGCGTCGGAGGCGAGGGTTATCCCCAAAGTGGAGAGCATTCCCACCGCGGCTATGCTTATCCCGTACAATCCCATCGGGACATTGCTGAAATCAAATCCCGAAGCGAACAGATAAGACAGTATTATCCCCGTTCCTACAGTTATGACAGGCACAGCCGTGGAGAGCATCCCCAGGCCTATGCCGGAGATTATGACAGTGGCCGCGCCCGTTTTCCCGCTCTCGCTGAGCCTGCGTACGGGACGGCAGCTCTGCGAGGTGAAGTATTCGGTGGAACGCCCTATCACCACACCGACAATAAGCCCTACAACAACGGAACATCCTATCATCTGCCAGTTTTCAAGGCCTATCGCCCATAAAATGAAAAACGAAGCCGCGACAATCAGAGCGGAACTCAAGTTCGTCCCGAAATCCATGGATTTTATGAGTTGCTTCATTCCCGCGTCATCGCGTGTGCGGACGCAGAATATGCCGAAAACTGACAGCAAGATCCCTACTGCCGCAATCAGCATCGGGGCGATTACGGCCTTGAACTGCATCCCCGCATCGCCGTTCTGTATGAAAGCCGCCGCGCCGAGCGAGGCCGCAGCAAGGATGGAGCCGCAGTACGATTCGTAAAGGTCGGCTCCCATTCCGGCCACGTCGCCCACGTTATCGCCTACGTTGTCGGCAATCGTGGCAGGATTGCGCGGGTCATCCTCCGGGATGCCTTCCTCCACTTTCCCGACTAAGTCCGCTCCCACGTCAGCGGCTTTGGTGTAGATGCCGCCCCCTACCCGGGCGAAAAGGGCTTGCGTGCTTGCGCCCATGCCGAAAGTAAGCATCGTGGTGGTTATAATGCACAATTTCATCGTAGGTGTCGCGGCGTCATCTGGTATGACAGCGTTCAGCAGCAAATACCAAAACGAGATGTCAAGCAGTCCCAGCCCCACTACCACAAGCCCCATGACCGCGCCGGAGCGGAACGCTATCTTCAATCCCTTGTTCAGGGAATGGCGCGCAGCGTTTGCGGTGCGGGCGGAGGCGGAAGTCGCTGTCTTCATGCCAAGATACCCTGACAGGCCGGAGAAAAAGCCGCCGGTAAGGAACGCCGCCGGAACCCAGCTGTTCTGCACCTTCAGCACGTATGCCATAAAGGAGAGCAATATGACTAACACAAGGAATACGCAGCCCACTGTCTTATACTGCTGCCTGAGGTACGACATCGCGCTTTTCCTTATTATCAGCGCTATATGCCGCATTCTTTCCGTCCCCTCGTCTTCCGATTTCATGCGCCGGTAGAAAAACGACGCGAAGCATAGTGCGAGCAATGAGGCCGCAGGCACTACGAAAAACAAAGAATGTCCCATAATATCTGTTTTTTGTTGTTTTTTTTGTTGTTGTCCGGATCTGTTTGTTGTTGTTATCCGGACCGCGCCTGCCGCCGCCCGGCCCGCGCCGTTTTCTGTTTCCTGTAGTTATCCAGCCCTCTTTTCAGGAATTTCCTGTAATCGCTCACGCTCTCGTCAAAGGCGTACGCGCCGGTGAGCGGCCGGCCGTCATTGTCAAGAGCCACATAGAAAGGCTGCGCATTGGCGCCGAACTTCACTTGCTGCAGGAAGCTCCACTTGTCGCCCACAGTGCGCAAGGTGCGCTTCTTGCCTCTCACATTCACTTCCAATGGTCCGGGCAGACGCTGCTTGTCGTCCACGTAGAGGGAGATCAACACATAGTCCTCTTTCAGCATCCGGCTTATGCCGGGGTCTGTCCACACCGAAGCCTCCATCTTGCGGCAGTTCACGCAGCCATAACCCGTAAAGTCAAGCAGCACGGGCTTGCCGAGCCGTCGGGCCGCCCGCATTCCGCTTTCGTAGTCAGTGTACGCAGGGCGCGTCTCGTAGTCGCCGAGCCTGAAGTCCTGCGTAGTCATCGGCGGGGCGAAAGCGCTGACAGCCCGGAGCGGCGCGCCCCACAATCCCGGTATCATATATACGGCGAAAGCCAATGAAATTACGCCGAGAAAGACCCTCGGAGCAGCGACGACATCCGTTTTTTCGCCGTGTATGCTTATAACTCCGAAAAAATAAAGCGCAAGCGTGATGGCAATCGCTATCCATAGCGCAAGGAACGTCTCGCGGTCAAGTATGTGCCAGCCGTAAGCCAAATCGGCTACCGACAGGAATTTCAGGGCGAAAGCCAGTTCCACAAAACCGAGCGTTACCTTCACCACATTCATCCAGCTTCCGCTCTTAGGCATCTGTTTAAGCCACATGGGGAACATTGCGAACAGCGCGAAAGGCAGGGCGAGGGCGGAAGCGAAGCCCAGCAAGCCAGCGGCAGGCGCGAGAATGTCGCCAGTGGAAGCCACCTCGACGAGAAGTAATCCGACAATCGGGCAAGTGCATGAGAACGACACCAGCACAAGTGTAAACGCCATGAGAAATATACTCAGGAAGCCTGATGCCGATTCGCTCTTGCGGTCGATGGCATTAGTCCAAGACGATGGCAAGTTCAGATTGAACCCTCCTATGAAGCTCGCCGCAAAAAGCAGCAGAAGCAGGAAAAAGAACACGTTGAAGACGGCATTCGTAGAAAGTTCGTTCATCTTGTTTACGCCGAACGCCGCGGTTACCGCAAGCGCGAGCACAAGAAATATCACAATTATGGCAAGCCCGTATGCCAGCGCGTCTCTTACGCTTTTGCGCCGTCCGCCGCCGCGGTGCAAGAAGAATCCCACAGTCATCGGTATTACAGGCCACACGCATGGCGTAAGCAGCGCCACAAGCCCGCCCAGCATTCCGAGAAGGAATACAGCCGGCAGCGGACGCTCCGCGTCTCCGCTGTCACTATCGGACATCGCAAGGCGGCCGGCCTGCGGTTCCCACCACCCGGCTTCGCCGCCCGCCGCATCAGACATCACCGCGGCCGCGCCGCTTCCGCCTGCCGCACTGTCTGACGCCGCCTGTATGGTGTCATAAACTGCGGCGCCGCCCCTTTTCACGGCTGGGGCTGCCGCCGCATTTTGCGCCGCCGTATTTTGCGCCGCCGTGTCCGGCCCGTCCGTGCCTTTCATCTCGAAAGGGACTTCCGCCGGAGGCAGGCAGTTCTTATTGTTGCAGGCTCCGTATTCCAAATAACATTTTATATGATAATCCTTGCCTGTTATTTTCAAGGCCTGGGTGAAACTGCATACGCCTTCGAAAAAGGAAAGCTCCGCCCCGAACACTTCGTCATACCGCGTGACAACGCCCTCGCCCGGCACGAGGCCGCCTGCCGGCTCCACGTTCTTGCTTTCGTCCACGTTGAATGAAGCGGACATGGTCTCGTTGCCGAGATTGCCGCTTGAATATACGTGCCACCCCGCATCTATCTTCCCATAGAACTTTACTTTTATTTCGTCTTTTGAAATCCTTTCCGCCGTAACGCTGAACTTCACCGGGCCGTCCGTCTGCGCCTTGAGAGCCATCGGGAGCGACAGCAACATAACCGGGACATATTTCAAAATACCGGGAAGACATTTGAAAATATCTCTGACACATTTTGCAGGGCTGCCAGATTCCCTCTGCAAATTCTTGCTGCAACACACTGCTTTTCCAATTACAGCCATCGGTTCCCTCTTGACATCGGATTATTTCACGCCCGTTAATTTCAGCCTGAACACAAGAGCAGTACACGGCGGCACGCCGTCCGCCCCCTCTTCGCCGTACCCTAACTCATAAGGCACGTAAATTTCCCATTCCGAGCCTGCGCGCATCAGTTTCAACGCCTCATTCCAGCCGCGCATTACGCTGCCCATACTCAGCGTGACAGGTTTGCCGCCATTGCTCCGCACGGAGCTCTCGAACACCTTGCCGTCCGTAAAGCGCCCCTCGTACTCCACAGTAACCAGCGAGCCGTCTGCGGGGCGCCTGCCCGCGCCGTTCTTTATCACGCGGTACTGCAGCCCGCTCCGCAGGGATGTCACCCCCTTTCTCTTCGCGTTTTCAGCAAGAAAGGCCTCGCCCTCTTTTTTGAAGCGCAAAGCCGCCTCGCTGTTGTGTTTCATGGCCAGCCGGGCCGCTTTCATTTCCTTTTGCATTATCGCGCCTGCGGCCGCAGCCAGGCGCGCCTGCAGCCGCTCCTCATCCGGCATGCCGCCCTCTGCGGCGGCTTTGGCGATTCCCGCGCTCGCCTCCTCGCAGCGTACAAGCAGGCTGTCGCCCTCCGCGCCCGGCGCCCTGCAAAGCGCCGTGTATCTCCTGACAAGGGAGTCTATTTTCTGCAGATTCCCGTCGGCCGGCTGCGCGGCGGCGGCGGCTTCCACCGAAAGCGCGAGGCTGTCCATCACGTCAAGTGTGGCTCCGTTCACGGAGGCTATGTAACTCACCGCCCTGCCGGCATGGTCAAAGACATGCTCTTCGCCGAAAATGTCAGTCCTGACAAAAGCGCCTCTGTTCTTCAAGCGCAAAAAAACCTCCTTGTAATCCCCTTTCATCATGTCGCCCAGCCGGGCCGCGACAAGAGCGTTAAGGCGGGCTTCGCCGGCCTCTTTTTCACCCGCGCCGCCGCAAGAGACAAGCGGCATCGCGCACGCCAGCGCGACGCGGACAAGAATCGCGCGTTTACCCTCACAGTTCATTTTATCAAGAAGTTTCACGTTGTTGTTCCGTTCCATGTCTCGCGGCGCAGCGG
>CAZLLM010000091.1:0-5549 GCA_964560405.1 uncultured Prevotella sp. | reverse complement strand
CGCTTCCGCAAAGCCCCGCCTCCGTGGAAGGCGGCGGACGCGCTCCGCAAGCCTTCCCGCCTGACTTTCGCGGTTAAGGCAAAAACCATCCGTCGCATAACTCCCGCTGACACCGTAAAGTCCAAACATTGCGCAAGGCGGCAAACGCAGTCCGCAAGCCTTTCCCGTCTGACTTTTGCGGCTAACGCGAAGCCGTCCGCCGCATAAATCCCCATCGCTTCCGCAAAGCCTCCGCCGACGGCGCAGGGCGTGGGGCGGGACACGGCGGCGCAAACGCCTTGAAGACTGTATCCGGCACAAGCCGGGAAAAAGCCTCCGCCCGCAAGAGGCGTTTCGTGCGGTTCTCCGGACGGCCCGCCGTATATCCGGCATCTGCAAGCCTCTCCGGGAATGAGCATGCGATTCTGCCGCAAGGGGAGGGCGTGTTCTCCGACAGGTTACGGCCGTGTGTCCGGGTTGAAGTGCGGATGTCTTAGTTTCGGCCGTTCCGCAAGAAGCCGGGCGGGAAGCCGCAAGACGGCTTGTTCGCCATGAGATCCGCAGGCCTTATGACTTTCATACACGGGAGGCCGCGGATTTGCCAAAAGCTTCACCGCAGAATGCACCGCGTATCAGGATACGGCACGCTTTTGTTTGAGGAGGGGCGGCAATCGTTTTGAAACGCGCAGGGCATAATGCGGAAGGAGTGCGGGGCATTTCGGAATAGGCACACGGCGGGAGGGGCGCGGCGGACGGCGGCTCAACGCGCGGCGGCGATTTTTTCGAGCGACGGTATGACGATGACGGTGCGCGTGAACTCCGCCAGTCCGCGCTCCCGAAGCGAGTGGAGCGTCCGCGAGAGCGTGAGGCGCGACACGTGAAGCGCGGCTGCCAAGTCGGTCATCTTCACGCGGAGCGTCTTTTCCCCTGCAGGGCGGAGCGAGTGGGCCAGCACATACGCGGCGAGGCGTTCTTCGGGCGTGCGCGCCGCCGCCGGCGAGAGGAGGCTTTCAGCGCGCTGGGCGACGGAGCTTACGAGGTTCATGAAGTTGAGACGGAACACTTCGTCGGCGAGCAGCCTTGACACCACCGTCTGTTTCGGCAGCCTCAGCACTTGGCATTGCGAGGCGGCGGTATATGTGCGCAGATAGGCGTTGTGCAGCCCGAAAAGGCGTTGCGGCTCTACCACCCCGTAGCCGGGCATGCGTTCTTCGAGTATGCACAGGCCGCGCGAGTCGGGCGTCGCGACCGTGATGTCTCCGCTGATGATTATTGCGAGCGTGCGGCACAGGCTGTCTTTTGCGGCTATCACCGTCCCGGAGCGCACAAGTTCCGCCGCCGGGTGTTCCTCCTTGCAGAAAGCGGCGAGCGAGGAGCCGTCCATGCCGAGGAAAAGCGGCAGTGCGGCCAGCGTGTCGTATCGCGGATTTTTCATTTTCTTGATATATTCAAATTTTTTCCTATTTGTCTTACCTTGTTTTTCAGCCTCTCCGAAACCCATATGCGCGGCTTCCCGTCATCGCCGGTGTACACCAGCAACGCTTGGAGCTTAGGATTGGAGCGCAGCACCGCCTGCGCCGAGTCGGAGCCGAGCACCATGAACGCAGTGGCAAACGCATCGGCTGCGGCGCAGCCGGGAGCGACGACGGTGGCCGAGAGCATGGCGTTCTCGGCCGGGCGGCCGGTGCGCGGGTCTATGGTGTGCGCGTATTTGCGTCCGTCCTTATAGTAGAAGCGGCGGTAGTTGCCGCTTGTGGCTATAGCGCAGTCGGTGACGGCAAGCGCGGCCAGCAGGCCTGCGTCCGACGCGGGTACGCCCTCTTCGGGGCGGCTTATTCCGATGTTCCATTCCGCATGTTCCGGGCCGCGGCCTTTGGTTACAATTTCACCGCCGATTTCTACCATATAGTTGCCTACGCCCTTTTCGTCAAGCAGGCGCGCCACTTCATCGCATCCGTACCCTTTGGCAATGGCACTGCAGTCGAGCATGATACGGGGGTCGTCTTTCACCACGCCGCCCCCTGCGGCGAGCCGCACTTTCTGGAATCCGATAAGGCGGCGCAGGCTGTCTATGGCGGAAGAGTCCGGCGCGGCGGCCTTTTCAAACCCGAAACCCCAAGCGTTCACTATGGGTGCGACGGTGATGTCGAAAGCTCCGCCCGTCTGCCGCCACACCTCGCCTGCCAGCGCGAATACGCGGGCGAACATTGAATCCGCCGCGGCGGGGCGGTTGCGGTTTACGGCGGAGATTACGCTGGCGGGATTGAAAGGCGACAACGATGAGTCAACGCGGGCGAGACGTTCCTCTATTTCGGCTTGCAGGCTTGCGGAGGCGGCGTATGTAATGCGGTATGTCGTGCCGAACACCGCACCGCGGTCGGTCACGTAATGCGGGGTTTTGTGATTTTCCAGCACTATGTACGCGCTTCCGGCCGCGAGGAGCAGCAGAAAAGCCATATTCCGTTTTCCCAGACGATGCGTCATATCGTTTCAATGTGCAGAGAAGTCCGGCAATCGCGGGGCGATGCGCCCTGCCGGACGTGCGCCGTCAGATGTCGAACACAAGGTTGAAAGTGCCGCCTATCACAGAACTGCCGCCTTTTCCATAGCCCGGGACATACCATGGCTCGCCTATGTCGCCGGCACTGTGGCTCAGGCGGTTCTTGTAGCGCAGGCTCCAGCCGAGATGGAAAATGCTCCAGATTTTGGCCTCCACTCCGAATACAAGTTCCAACCATGTCTGGTTTCCTTTGATGTCTTTGAAATTATTGGGTGTAACGCCTCCCCATATTGGGTCTTCGAAGTCCGGGCCGCTGATGTCGTACTTAAACGACGTGAAAGCCACGCGCATGCCGCCGAAGACGCGGTTGCCGTTAGGGTTGTTGAGGAAATTGTAGTCGCAGCCGAGACGTGCGTAAGGGGCGCGCGTCTTGAATCGCACGCCGGTGGCATCGTCGTCCTTGTCGCACACGCCAACGCCCGCTTCGGCGACGGGGAAGTATCTCTCGCGCATATTAAGCCGCACAGCCCCTTCGATTTCGCCGTAAGACGTGAATGCCGTGAGGAACAGACCCATCAGATTTCCCGAAACGGCGCAGCCTGCGAACAAGGACGGCGCATTTTGAGACGCGGCATCGGCATCCGCAGAGGAATACTGCACGCCCCTTATGGACACGGGCTTCTCCGTCCGGGCTGTGTCCTGCTGCGCCGCAGCGGGCGCGGCGGTGAGGGCGCTAAGGCAGAGCAAAGTATATCCGAAGATTTTCGCTGGCATCGTAATTGACTTTGGGACTGGCGACAGTAACGCTGTCTATGCGCGGAAGCCCGGCCGCGCCGCCGGAGGCCCATTTTACGTCTTTTATAGTGTGGAACATCAGCATTCCGCAGTCAACAGACTCGAAATGCGGTTCGTTGGTGTGCGAGATGAATATCGTGTCGCACGACGAGGCTTCCGTCCCCATTATCCGGACGATGAGCGTGTCGGTCTCGTGCGAGTAGCTCATTGGCAGCTTGAGGCTTGAGATGTTGTGTCCGTAGTTGAACAAAATGCTGTCAGTTCCCGCTGTCGTTACCGTAATAGTGTCTGTAAGCGTGAATGTGCCGTTTGTTCGCGTGTCGTAAAAGCCGCAGACAAGCCTTGCGACATTGTTGAGCGGGCAGTCGATGTTGCTGCACGAAAGGCTTCCCGTCAGGAAAGCCATCACAGCCGCCGGCATTCGCAGCGTGACGGCTATCCTTGAAGCAAGCTTTGAGTAACGCCGCATAAGCAGAGTTTAGATTTCCTTTTCAATCTTGTAGATGTTTCTTTCGGGAGCGTTCCTGCATACCAACTCCCCGATGAAGCCGGCAAGGAAAAGCTGCGTTCCGAGCATCATCATTGTAAGCGCGATGTAGAAGTAGGGCGAATCGGTTACGAGGTGCGCAGGTATTCCCTTTGCAAGCGCGTACAGTTTATTCACTCCTACAATCACAATCGCCACTAATCCGATGAAGAACATCAGCGAGCCGAGGAAACCGAATACATGCATCGGCTTGCGTCCGAAGCTGTTGAAAAACCAAAGGCTGAGCAAATCGAGATAGCCGTTGAAGAAACGGTTCAGCCCGCCGAATTTCGTGGAGCCGTACTTTCGGGCGCGATGCCGCACAACTTTTTCTCCTATTCTTGTGAAACCGGCGTTTTTGGCGAGGTAAGGGATGTAGCGGTGCATCTCGCCATACACTTCTATGTTTTTTACGACCTCACTGCGGTAAGCCTTGAGTCCGCAGTTGAAGTCGTGCAGGTTGTGTATGCCGCTTACCATACGCGCCGTGGCGTTGAAGAGTTTTGTGGGAATGGTTTTTGAAAGGGGGTCGTAACGTTTCTGCTTGTATCCCGACACGAGGTCATAGCCCTCCTCAGTTATCATGCGGTGCAGCTCTTGTATTTCTTCGGGGGAATCTTGCAGGTCGGCATCCATCGTTATCACTACGTCGCCCTGCGCTTTCGCGAAGCCGCAGTAAAGCGCCGCACTCTTGCCGTAGTTACGCCGGAACTTTATGCCGTGTACGTGAGGGTTGCCGCGGCGCAGGGCTTCTATCGCCTGCCACGAGCCGTCCGTGCTGCCGTCGTTCACGAAAATTATCTCGTAGCTGAGGCCTGCGCTTTCCGCGCTCTCCGTTATCCTCTGGCAGAGTTCCGGGAGGCTTTCCTCCTCGTTGTACAACGGCACGATTACCGAAATGTCCATACGCTCGCACTGTTTCATAATTCATTTTGCAGTTTGGGCATGCCGCATTGTCAGCAGCGCCGTGGGGATTGATATGAGGATTCCCGCAAACAGGCTTAAATCGAGTACGTTGGCGGCTACCGCCACAGGCGACAGGTCTTGCAAAGCCGAGGCCATTTCTTTTATCTCTGCAAGCGTAACACCTCCTGCTATCGTCCCCGCGCCGTCCGCGCCGAACAGTTCCTTTACGGCCGGCGAATCGAGCGATGCAATATAGCCATTGAAAAAAGAGCCGCCGTCCATGAGCGCGAAGTAAACATAAGTCCCCGCTGCTTGCAGCAGCGAGGCGTAGAAATACATAAGCAGAGAGAACAAATACCCTCGTGAAAACGGGAGAACGCCGCCGCACACACGCCTGCGGAACCGCACTACGAGGCAAGCCCCGGCGGCAGGCGCGGAAAGCGTTACCAGCATGAAGCCAAGCGACGCGCCCGGCATCCTGAACGAGTTTACGAAACACGCCAGTCCCGCCAGCCAGTATATGCCGAAAACCGCCCCGTAGTTCATCGCGAAAGCGTTGGTTTGCCGGAAAATGCCCGGCCCTGTTCTGCGCGCTTCCATAGTCGGCAATAGTGTCTTTACGCTACAATACAAACAGCAAAAATACTACTATTTTGATTTCCATGCAAACCGCGCCATTCGAATCGCAACCCCGCTTTCTCTTGATCATGTCGGGCCTGTTTTCAAATTAAGCCAGGCATATCCCCCATTCAGAACCGCCCGCTTTAATCTTGCGCGGAACTGTCCGCCGCATATCGGAACGACTGGCAAAATCCCGCACATCTATGAAAACGCATGGAGGAG
>CAZLLM010000090.1:0-5561 GCA_964560405.1 uncultured Prevotella sp. | reverse complement strand
TTGGAAATATGTCTGACAATCTCATGAGACAAGTACAGGCATGGCTTCCTCTGCTTCGGGCAGGCGGGACGGCGGCAGCGGTGTGCCGCGAGTGCGGCGCTTAAAGCATGCCGCGGTAAGCTTCAACCGCTTTTGCCGCGATTTGTTCAGCCTCTTCCATCGTACATTGAAGCTCTCCTCCTGCGGCGTTCAGATGTCCCCCGCCGTTGAAGAAACGCTCCGCCATTTCGTTGCACGGGAAGTCGTCTGCCGATCGCAGCGACACACGTATCTTCTCACGGCCGGTGTCTTCGCGCAGCGCAATGGACAGCCGCATTCCGCGCACCATGAGCGGCAGGTTGACAAGCCCTTCTGCGTCGCCTTTGCGGAAATAAAACTTGGACAGCTCGTCCTGTGTGAGCGTGTAAATGCAAGCGCGCAGCTTGCCGCAGAAATGCAGCTTGCGATGCAGCACATAGCCCATCAGCCTTATGCGGGCGCGTGAATAGTTGTGGTAAACGTTGCGGTAAATCAAGTCTTTGTCGATGCCTTTCTCCAGAAGTCTGGCTATGATGTAATAAATGTCGGGGCTTGAAGAATTGTAAGAGAACGCTCCCGTGTCAGTCATCATGCCGCAGTAAATAGCGGCGGCCGCACCGCAGCTTAGCTGCGCGAAGCCGCCTAATTGCCAGACGAGCCGGAATACAAGTTCGCTTGTCGATGACATTTCGGGATGGGAGACCGACAAATCGGAAAAACCGGCAGGATTCAAATGGTGGTCTATCATGATTTTGGGCATCTCGTTTGCAGCGACCGCCTCACCGAGCCTGCCCGCCCGTTTCAAGTCATTGTAGTCAAGGCAGAAAATCAGGCCACATGCTTTAAGCGCCTCGTCAGCACGGTCGGCGGAGTCCTCATATATTATTATTTGCCCCTGTTTGTCCATCCACCGCAGGAAATCGGGGAATCTGTTGGGCATTATCACGGTTACGTTTTTCCCGGCAGAACGCAAGTAGCCCGCCAAGCCGAGAGAAGACCCCATTGCATCGCCGTCCGGGTCGGAATGCGCCGTTATGATGATGTTCCCGGTGCAGTCCGTCAGCCTGCGCCAGCAGTCAAGTCCGCGTTCGTCAAGTATGGGAGATAGCATACGGTATAGGTTTTAATAATAAAGTAGCAAAATTAGCAAAAGGATGTCATACCGTTATCTGACGGCCAGCTTTAGGGCGCCTGCCGTGTTGATGTCGTAATATTCCACGCCTGCGGCATCGCATTCCTTTATTATAGCGTCGCGGCAGTATTGCGGCAGCCTTTCGCCGAGTATGACCTTGCCTGCGCGTATCTGTTTCAGCGAGAAAGGCAGGCCGCCCCTGAAACCTCGCGCCACGCACACCACGTCTGCCGTGATTTCCGGGAAAGAACTGCCGCGGATGAAAGCTGTGTCCAAGATGCAATAACGTTTTCGCCCGAACTGTACCATACATCCCTCGCGTATCAGAAAAGGCGAGCTGAATTTGCGCGGCAGCCGCGTCGGCTCGGAAATGCCGCAGCGTTTCCAGAAATGCCTTGCGACACCCGACAAGGACTTCGCGACATCGGCATCGGCATAGCGCGCCGGAGCGTAAATATACGATTCGTCGCGAGAAACGACAAAGTGAACTGCCGGGCAGGAAAGGCCTTTGTAGAAATAAATACCGGCCACGTTCCGTTCTTTTGTATTGGAGGCAGCCTCAGCTCCTGTCGCTGCAATGCAGCAACAGGCGAAAGACACAAGGCAAAGCAGATTTTTCTTCTTGAAGTACAGCACGACGAAAAAGACAGCCGCGTAGATGAGCAAGACAGTGGCCAGCGAGGGGTAAACAGGCAAAGAAGCCGCTGGCAGACCGCCAATCAGGTTCAAAGCGTCCAGCAGAAAACGCAATATACGGCTGAGCGCCCACGCCAAAACATTTGCCGCAGCAGGCATCCATGAGAAGGCCAGCAGAGTGAAGCCGACAACGACGAGCAGGAACGCGGCCGGCACGGCAATGAAGTTGCTGAAAAGGAAATAGACGGGAAAATAGTTGAAATAATACGCCACGAGCGGCGCCACTCCAATTTGAGCACATACGGAAACTGCCGCCATACCCCACAGCTTCCTCAAAAGAGGGCGTTTAAGTGCAAATACCGGCATCGCGGCTCTTACGAACGTCAGAATGAAGAATACCGAGACGAATGAAAGCTGGAAACCTATGTCGAAAAGCAGCATAGGCCTAAACAGCAGAATGATGAAAGCCGCCGCATAAAGATTGTTGAGCGTTACGGCCTTGCGCTCTAAAATTACAGCAAGCGATACTATGGAATACATTATCGCCGCACGGACTAAGGAGGGAGGCAGCCCTGCCATAACCGCGTATGCCCACATTATGGCTATTATCACAATCTGTGCGGGTGTTCTCGCACGGCGGGCGAATCCTCCTGCCGTAAACAAGAACTGCAGAATGCCGTATATAATGCCCAAATGCAGCCCTGACAAGGCGAGGATATGGCTTACACCGGAAACTGCGAACAAATCGCGTGTCTGGCGTTCAATCAGATGCCTGTCTCCCAATGTGAGAGCCGACAGCACAGCGAGGCTCTCCCCGTTTATCCCTGCAAGTCCGTATTTGCTTTGCAGGCGGTCGCGTAACATTTTCGCGTATAAGGACAGGCGCTCAAAAAGGCTCAGGTTCTCTTTTATTATTTTCCCTGTGCTTTCCCCGTTTAAGAGATGCAGCCTGTCGCCGTAGGCGAACGCCGTCCCCGACACTCCAGAGCGCAGGAGCGAGGCGGCATAGTCGGGTTCGTAGGGGTTTCCTGAATTGGTAGGCGTACGGACTTCGGCGGAAAACACGATGCCGTCTCCTGTATTTAAGGTTTCCGCCGCCGGAAAACCCGCAACCGCAAGTTCTATAGTAGGAGATATTTTGAAATATGCCTGTTCTGTTTTGAAATGTGTCAGACGTATTTTCATCCGCGTTACCTTGCCGTATTTTATAGGGCTGTCGGTTATTACGCCTTCATAGACGGCGGCAGAATCAGGCCAATGAAACCGTGCGTTTTTGTCAGAACGCAAGAAAGAAAAAACGCCCAGACAAATGAAGAACACGCTTGCGGCTGCTCCAAACCAAATTTTTTCTACGCTCGGATGCCTTACGAACAACAGCGCAACGAGAATAACGGCAGACACAGCTGCCGCCGCTAAAAAAACGTATGCGCTTCCGTCAAGGAAGCCGCGCCCGGCGTTGCCCAACGCTATGCCGGCCGCCAGAGGAAGCGTGTAGCGCAGTACGGGGTAGTTTTCAAATGCAGAGCTTGCGCTTTCCGTCCCGATATTGTCGAAGTCCGCGCTCTTCGCGCTGCCGTATGCCATAGGAGAAGCTGCCCTCTGGCGTTATTCCAAAGACTTGAGAGCCTCTATCTCGGCTTCGGGGTTCGGGGAATTAAATATCGACGAGCCCGCGACAAGCACGTCGGCTCCGGCGTCAACCAGCATTTTCCCGGTTTCAAGGTTTACGCCGCCGTCAACCTCTATAAGCGCGCCCGAGCCGGTCGCATCGACAAGCGTGCGGAGCTTCTCTACTTTTTTGAGCGAATGCTCTATGAATCGGCTGCCTCCAAAACCCGGGTTCACTGACATTATCAGCGCGAGGTCGAGATCGCAGATTACGTCTTCCAGCAGACAGACCGGCGAAGACGGATTCAACGTGGCTCCTGCCAGCATTCCGGCGGCATGGATTTGCTGTATCACCCGCTGAAGGTGGGGGCAGGCTTCCACGTGCACATTCATCAGATAAGCGCCTGCGGCTTTCACCTCTTCAATATACCTTTCGGGGCGGACAATCATGAGGTGAACGTCAAGGGGCTTGCGGGCGTATTTCGCGACGGCCTTTATGACGGGGAAACCGAATGAGATGTTTGGGACGAATACGCCGTCCATAATGTCAAGATGCAGCCAGTCGGCACGGCTCGCGTTGAGCATCTCCACATCGCGTTCAAGGTTGGCGAAGTCGGCGGAAAGGAGCGAGGGGGCTATGATAGGATTCATGCTCTTGCGCTTTTTTCAATAAACTTGCACTTTCGCGGCGGCGGCTTTCGCCTTTTCGCGCAAAGCGTTCAAGTCGCAATCCGTGCTGCCGTAGGCAAGGGCCACGCCGAGCCGCCGGTGCGGCCACGCTTTCGGTTTGCGGAAGATGCGGATGTCGGTGCGCGGTTCGGCCAGCGCATCCTCAATCCCTTTGTAACGGGGCCGCCCGTCGGTTGCTATGTCCGAAAGGATTGCTGCGCTCGCCCCTGCGCGCAGCTGTTCAATCGCCGGAATCGGCAACCCTAATATCGCACGCAGGTGCAGTTCGAATTCGTTTAAGTTCTGGGTCTGCGCCAAGGTTACCATGCCTGTGTCGTGGGGGCGCGGCGACAGTTCCGAGAAATACACGCCGCTGTCGCGGCTCAGGAAGAATTCCACGCCCCATATTCCGCACCCCGTAAGCTCGCGGGTTACTGCGGCGGCCATGCGCTGCGCTTCCGCGAGGCGCTCCGGCGGGATAGGGGCGGGCTGATAGCTCTCGCGGTAGTCGCCGTGCTTCTGCACGTGTCCTATGGGGGCGCAGAAGAGCGTTTCGCCGTTCCGCTGCGTTACGGTGAGCAAGGTGATTTCGCAGTCAAAGCGGATGAATTCCTCTACAATCACTTCGCGGATGTCGCCTCTGCTTCCGCCGCAGCCGCGCTCCCACGCTTCTCCGATTTCTTCGGGCGTGCGCACGAGCGACTGCCCGTGCCCGGACGACGACATGAGAGGCTTCACTACGCATGGCAGGCCTATCCGTCCTGCGGCCGCCTTAAGTTCCTCTATTGACGCGGCGTATTCGTAACGCGCCGTCTTCAGCCCGAGCTTCTTCGCGGCCAAGTCGCGTATCGCCCGGCGGTTCATTGTGTAGTTCACCGCCTTTGCGCTCGGCACCACCTGTATGCCGCTTCGCTCAAAGGCGTAAAGGCGTTCTGTGCGTATGGCCTCTATTTCAGGCACTATAATGTCGGGGTTGTGACGCTCTACGGCACGGGTGAGCGCGTCGCCGTCGAGCATATTGAAAACTTCGCATTCGTCGGCTACGAGCATCGCCGGCGCGTCTGCGTAAGAATCGCAGGCCACAACGTGCTGTCCCAGCCGTTGTGCGGCGATTACGAATTCCTTGCCCAATTCGCCCGAACCGAGCAGCAGTATTTTTTTCATATCACGGTATTTTAATCGCGTTTCAAGTTAAGGGACGGCAACGCCCTCGGGCTTGTCATGCCCGCGGCCGCTGCATTCATCAGAGCGGAGTTAAAAACAGTTCCACCTGCGTCCCGTCAGACAGGCTGACGCATCGGTAGGAATGAGCGAAAGACCGTACAAATTCTAATGTGCTTTCCCGCGGGAGAAGCTCTTCGGGTAAAGATTGCGTCATAGGCTGCAGAGTTTGGTTCGTGTTCGTTTTAACAACGCGCCATATTGTCGCTTTATTGCCCCGCGCAATGTTTTTCAATGCGGGACCGCGCCCTTAAGGCTTCCGCAATCCAATGCCGCG
>CAZLLM010000089.1:0-5574 GCA_964560405.1 uncultured Prevotella sp. | reverse complement strand
GCCTTGCGGCGCGCCGTCAGCGGCCTCCGGCGTCCGGCTCCGCCTTACCGGCGTGCTTCCGCATTCGCTCGTGCTCGACGGCCTCCGTAACGACAGGCCTCCCCTTGAAGCGGTCGGCGTAAGTGGAATAGTCGGGGCGTATGCGCCGGTAGTCGGGGTCGAGGAAAAGCGGGCTTGATATTATATGGTCCGCCGTGCTGCGGTTGCAGCAGAACACGATGTTCTCCACGCCCGCAAGGCGCGTGAGTGCCTTGATGTCGGTGTCGTGCGGCTGCATGGTCATCGGGTCTGTGAAGAAGAAGAGGTAGTCAATCTGCCCGTCCACAATCCTCGACCCTATCTGCTGGTCGCCGCCGAGCGGCCCGCTTTTCAGGATTGTGAAATCCCACTCCGCGTCGGGATGCTTGGCGCGGAGGGCTTCGAGAATGAGCGACCCCGTCGTGCCGGTGCAGTAGAACCTGTGTCCAATCAGGCGTTCAGAGTTCCAGAGAACCCACTCTATAAGGTCTTTCTTCATCGCGTCATGGGCCACAAGCCCTATGCTGCGCACTAATTTCTGTTCCATGATGTCATTCGTTTTTCGCCGGCTTCCGCCGGAATGTTGTTTTTATCCCCGCAAGCCTGAGCGCGCTTCCGCCGCGCCGTCATGCGCCCGGCTTGCCGTAGAAATTGTCCCAGTTCTTGTAGACCGGAGCTCGGCCGAGCCGCAGCAGGGCTTCTTCAATCTGGCGCGGCGTGCGCGTGTCGGCTTTGCTGAACTGTTCGAGCGACTGCGGGTAGCAGCAGTAGCCGCCCGGCTCCGTGCGGCTGCCTGCGCTCATCGTGGTCACGCCCAGAGTGGACATGGCGTCGCGTATGCCCGGCGGCTCGCGCGTGGAATACGAGATGTCCACGTCGGGGTCGAATATCCGCATCGCGAAAGTGGCCTGCGCCAGCTCCCTGTCGCTCATTATCACGTTAGGCTGGAAGCCGCCGTTCTCCGCCGGGCGCATGCGCGGGAAATTCACTCCGTACTGCGTCTTCCAGTAGTTCTTCTCCAGATACCGCAGGTGGAGGGCGAGCATCGCGATGTCCGTGCGCCACTCTTCGAGGCCTATCAGCGCGCCCAGCCCTATGCTCCTCACACCGGCGGCGGCCATGCGGTCGGGCGCGTCGGCCCTCCATTCGAAATCCGCCTTTCTTCCTGCGGGATGATACATCCCGTAGCTCTCGCGGCGGTATGTCTCCTGAAAGCATACTATCCCGTCGCAGCCGTGGCGCACCAGCATGGCGTAATCCTCCGCCGAGAGCGGCATCACCTCAGCCTTGATGTTGTGGAAATACGGCCTCGCCATGTCAATTGCCCGCGCTATGTAGCCCACTCCGGCCTTAGCTGGGTTCTCCCCCGTAAGCAGCAGAATGCTGTCGAAAGGCGCGAGCTCCTTTATGGCTTTGTATTCGCGCAGGATCTCGTCTTCGGTAAGGACGATGCGCCTTATCCTGTTCTGCCTGTGAAACCCGCAGTACACGCATGAGTTGGCGCACGAATTCGACAGGTACAAGGGCAGGAACAGGTTCATTGTACGCCCGAAGCGCTCTTCCGTTATTTTCCGGCTCAGCCGCGCCATCGTTTCTATGCAGGGAGCGGCCGCGGGCGATATCAGCGCGAGGAAATCATCCCACTGCAAACGGCGTTTCGACAGCGCGCGCCTTACGTCACCGTCGGTCTTCGAATGAATCCGCTCCGCTGTCTCTTCCCACGGGAACTGCGACAAATATTCGCTGAACATAAGTTTTGCACATTACGCTTGAAAACACTTTACGCTGCGGCGTTGCAGGCTTGCGCGAAAGGGGGCGTCCTGCGTCCGCCCCTCCACGCCCCGCCATTCCCCGCCGGTCCGCTTTCTCCGGGCCGCCTTCTTTTTCCTAATCATCAAGGAAAGCCGTGAGCGGCGAGGTGGGCTCCGCGCCGAAAGCCGTGTCCGCCGCAGGCAAGCCCGCGTTGTAAGCCATCCTGCCGCTCTCAACCGCTACAGAAAACGCCTTCGCCATAAGGACGGGGTCGGCGGCCGTGGCTATCGCCGTGTTCACCATCACCGCGTCCGCCCCCATTTCCATAGCCTGCGCCGCGTGGCTCGGCGCGCCGAGCCCGGCATCGATTATCACCGGCACTGCCGACTGTTCCACAATTAGCGATATGAAGTTCCCCACCGTAACGCCGAGATTGCTTCCGATAGGGGCTGCCAGAGGCATTACGGCTGCCGCACCGGCTTCTTCAAGCCGCCGGCATGCCACCGGGTCGGGCGTTATGTAAGGCATGACGACGAACCCCTGCCTTGCCAGCTCCTCCGTGGCGCGGACGGTCTCACACGTGTCAGGCAGGAGGTGGCGCGGGTCGGGATGTATTTCAAGCTTTATCCAGTCCGTTCCGAACGCCTCCCGCGAAAGCTGCGCGGCAAGCACGGCTTCTTCGGCTGTGCGCGCCCCAGACGTGTTGGGAAGCACCCTCAGTTTCCCCCGCTCTATCTGTTTCAGCAAATCGCCCGCCTCGTCGTCGCCGTCCACGCGCTTCATCGCTATCGTCACCATCTCCGCGCCCGAAGCGGCGATTGCCTTGTTCATCATTTCCGCAGACGAGTACTTGCCCGTCCCGAGAATAAGACGCGACGAGAAACTCTCGCCGGCTATCGTGAGCATTTCTTTTTTGTCTGTCATAATCATCCGATTGTCGCTTTGCCGGGAAATACGCAAAACAGAATATGCGAAAGCGCGCCGCAGCCGTCATACAAGATCCTTCCGTCCGGCCAAAGGGAAACGGCATTACGGCCGATTGCCCCGTTCTCCGCGGACGCTGCTTTCCCGCCGCGCAAAATTAGGAATAAAATCTGACAGAGGGCAGACTATTCGCGCCAAAACGCTACTTTTGCCGCATAAGCGAAGAACTACCTAATTGCAGCCTCTCCATGAACATCGCGGCGTTGCTATCGGGCGGAGTAGACAGTTCGGCAGCCGTCCACCTGCTGAAAGAACAAGGCCACGACCCTGATCTTTTCTACATTAAAATAGGCGGAGGCGAAGCTGGCGAATGGGACTGTTCCGAAGAAGAGGACTGGGAGATGGCCTCCGCCGTCGCGCGCAAGTACGGCTGCCGGCTTGAAAGCGTGGACCTCCGCAAAGAATACTGGGACGGCGTAATCGGCTATGCCGTCGACCGTCTGCGCGAAGGGCTCACGCCGAACCCAGACGTGATGTGCAACCGGCTCATCAAGTTCGGCGTCTTCGAAAAGAAAATCGGGCACAGTTACGATTTCACCGCCACTGGGCATTACGCCTCCACCGAGCGCGACAGCGCGGGCAACGTCTGGCTCGCCACGAGCCCGGATCCTGTTAAAGACCAGACCGACTTCCTCGCGCAGCTCGACAACCTGCAAGTTTCGCACGCCATGTTCCCCGTCGGGAAACTAACGAAAGGCGAGGTGCGGCGCATAGCCCGCGAAGCGCGGCTTCCGTCGGCCGAGAGGAAAGACAGCCAAGGCATCTGCTTTCTCGGCAGGATTGATTACAACGGACTGGTAAGGCGCTGCCTCGGCGAGCGCGAGGGGATGATTGTGGAAAAGGAGACGGGCAAAGCGCTGGGGCTTCACAAAGGCTATTGGTACCACACGATAGGCCAGCGCAAAGGCCTCGGGCTCGCAGGCGGGCCGTGGTACGTGGTGGGCAAGGACACCGACCGCAACGTCATTTACGTAAGCAAGGGCTTCCAGACTCCGGCGGCCTACGGCAGGGAGTTCTTCATCGGCAGCCCGCACTTCATCACGCTCGACCCTTTCGCCGCAGGCGGCAGCTACAACATAACGTTCAAGGTGAGGCATACGCCGGCGTTCACCCGCGCCGTCCTCACACGCAGCGGGAACGCCTGCAAGATAGTATCGGAAGAGCCTGTGCAGGGAATAGCCCCCGGCCAGTTCGCCGTAATCTATGACGGGCAAGGCCGCCGCTGCATAGGCAGCGGGGAGATTTCCGCGAGGCAGCCCGAACCGCCCGCGCATACCGCATAACGCCCATGTACGGCCAGGAAAAAATAAAGCCTTATTCCGAAAAAGGCGGTAAGGAAGAGCAGGTCGCCGCGATGTTCGACTCCGTGGCCCGCTCCTACGATTTCCTCAACCACGCCCTCTCTTTCGGACTCGACAGGCTTTGGAGGAGGAAAGCCGTCGGCGCGCTGAAAAAGCACAAGCCCGCGAACATACTCGACATAGCCACCGGCACCGCCGATTTCGCCATCCTCGCCGCCCGGATGCTGCGCCCGGAGAAGATAACAGGCGTCGACATCTCGGAGGGCATGCTCGGAATCGGAAGAGACAAGGTCAGAAGGGAAAAGCTGTCGGGCGTAATCTCCCTCGTGAAAGGCAGCTGCATGAAACTGCCTTTCGCCGACAACTCTTTCGACGCTGTAACAGCGGCTTACGGAGTGAGGAATTTCGAAAGCCTCGACCGTGGGCTTCACGAAATGCTGCGCGTCGTAAGGCGCGGGGGGAGGTTAGTTATCGCGGAGCTCTCCGCGCCGCGGAAGTTCCCGATGAAGCAGCTCTTCCGCCTTTACTCCCGCACTGTAATGCACGCGGCCGGAAAGGCGGTGGCCCGCGACAGCCGCGCATACGACTACCTCCCCGCCACGATGCAAGCGTTTCCCCCCAAGCCGCAGATGCAGGACGCCCTCCGCCGGGCCGGCTTCCGCAACGTGCGCTGCCGCAGCTCGCTGTCCGGCATCAACACCATTTACGAAGCTGAAAAATAAACGCCGCGGCATGAAAGACAGGACAGCTCTCTACGGGCTTGCAGGCTTCCCCCTCGCCCACTCGTTCTCGGCGCGGTATTTCGCCGCGAAGTTCCGTGCGGAAGGCATCAGCGCCGAATACCGCAACTTCGAGATACCCTCAGTCAGCCTCCTCCCCGGCATCATCGAAAGCACGCCCGCGCTGCGCGGCCTGAACATCACAATCCCCTACAAACGGCAGGCGCTCCCGCTCCTCGACGAGATTGACAGCGCCGCCCGTAGCATAGGTGCCGTCAATGTGGTCTGCATCGTCCGCGGCCGCGCCGGGAAGCCGCGCCTCATAGGGCGCAACACCGATGTCACAGGCTTCTGCGATTCGCTGCGCCCCCTGCTCGGAAAAGCCCGCGCGAAAGCCCTCGTGCTCGGCACAGGCGGCGCGGCGCAGGCCGTCTCCTGCGGGCTGCGGATGATGGGCGTAACCCCGCAGCACGTGAGCCGCACAGCCGGAAACGGGGCGTTGTCGTACGGCGACCTGACCGCCCGCGTCATGGAAGAGCACAAGCTGATCGTGAACTGCACGCCGCTCGGAATGGCGCCCCGCACGGACACCTGCCCCCCGATCCCCTACAGATTCCTCACGGCCGGACACCTGCTTTACGACCTGGTTTACAACCCCGGAGAAACGCTCTTCCTCAGACTCGGGAAAGAGCGCGGGGCGGCCGTGAAGAACGGGTACGAAATGCTGTGCCTGCAGGCCGAAGCCTCGTGGAAGCTCTGGAACGCCCTCTCCAGCCCCCTCTGACCCCTCTCCAGCCCCC
>CAZLLM010000088.1:0-5647 GCA_964560405.1 uncultured Prevotella sp. | reverse complement strand
GAGGCTTCCCGCCTGCGGGGAGTCAGCGTTGCGGCGGCACGCGGGTCTTGGCTTTGCGGCGTGGCATAGCCCGCTGGCGGTTTGCTTTCACTCCGCCTGCCGTTACGGTATCGGCGGGCTCCGGCCCTGCCTTTTCCGCGGCGCGGACTTCCGCGGCGGCACTGTCGGCGGGCGCGCTTGCGGTGTCGCGCCTGCTCTGGCTGCGGAAGCGCGCGAGTACGAACTTCGAGAGGAAGAGCATCCTGGCTTCCGCGCCCAGCTCTTCTTCAAGGTAGACGAAGCCTTCGATGCGGCGTACCGGCAGGTCTGCGGCTGTCAGCGAGAGCATGTTTTCGGAATCAGAGTAAATCTGCCGCTGCACTGACGTGACGGAATCATTCTCGTACCTCACCGCCAGTGCCGCGACGGCGCTTTTCCGCCCCGACTGGTATACGAACTTGGTGTTGAAATGCCATTCGTACTTGTCTGACGGCTTGAAGACGCTGTCGTTGTCTATTTGGAAGGAGAACACATTGCATCCGGCGTATGGAAGGAGCAGCCCTCCTGACGGCCCCCGCCAGATATTCGCGGTGTCGCCGGCGGGCGCGAGGCCAGCGTAGCGTCCGGAAGCCGAGATGCCCGGCGCGGCGCCGAGGGCCTGCGCCTCGTTGCTGAGGCGCCGCGACAGGCTGCCGTAGACTTCGTACAGCTTGTCGGCATGGCGCGAATACCATCTCATCGCGCTGTCGAAGTCGTTGCGGGACATTCCGTGCTTAGCCAGGACTGCGTCGGTGTACAGGCGCAGCTTATAGTCCGCGCTGTCTTCGGAGCCGGCGGCGGACTGCGCCAGGTGGTAATCGTAGAGCAGCCGCTCCATCTCGCTTTCCGAGGGGATTCCCCGCGGGGCCCGCACCGTGCACGAGAGGCACAGGCTGCTGAGGAGCGCGGGCAGTATGAAAGATAACCTTGCCATTGTTTCTGTCGGATAACGCCGCTTGCCTGAAGACGGGCGGGCTTGCGGCATCGCGCAAGCCGGGGCGCGTCAGGCTGCAGGCGGCACGGCCCGCCCGCCTTTGCCGTCGCGCGAGGCTCCGCCCGCCGGGGAGAGAAGCCTGCGGTATAAGAGCAACACGGCCGCCGCGCCGCACGTGATGGACGCGTCGGCGAAATTGAACACGGGGCTGAAAAAGACGAAGCGGCCGCCGCCCCAGAAAGGGATCCACCGGGGGAGGTCCGCCTGCACAATCGGGAAATAGAACATGTCCACCACTTTGCCCGACAGGAAGCTGCCGTAGCCTTCGCCGAAAGGCACGAGCTCCGCGACGCTGCTCTCGCTGCTTGCGCTGTATATCATACCGTAGAAGGAGTTGTCGATGATGTTGCCCAAAGCCCCCGCCAAAATCATGGACACGCATACAATGTAGCCGCAGGGAAAGCCGCGTAGCACGATACGCCTTAAATAAAATGACAGGAGCGCCACCAGCACAAGCCTTATCGCCGTAAGGAACACCGTGCCTACGAAGCTCATGCCGAAAGCCATGCCGCTGTTCTCAACAAACAGGATGTACATCCACGATGTCACCTCGCGGGACTCGTGGAGGCAGAAGCCTGTTTTCACGGCGTACTTTATAAGCTGGTCGGCGAAGACGACGGCAACGAGGGCGATTGCGGAAACCGCCGCCTTTCCCCTTACGCTAAGTGGTCGCGCCTTCAAATCAGTCCTTTCTCTTCATCTGCGTTTTCGCCTCGATGGACAATGTGGCGTGGGGCACGGCGCGCAAGCGCTCCTTGGGGATCAGCTTGCCTGTGACCCTGCAGATGCCGTAGGTCTTGTTCTCTATGCGCCCCAAAGCCTGCTGCAGCCCGATGATGAACTTCTGCTGCCGGGCGCACATTACGGTCAGCTCCTCTTTCTCCTGCGTCGCCGAGCCTTCTTCGAGGGCTTTGAACGTGGGCGAGGTGTCGTTCACGTCGTTGCCCGCTTTGTTGGTAAGGACAGCCATCATCTGCGCGTACTCCTGCTTGGCTATTTCGAGCTTCTTCAATATCAGCTCCCTGAATTCGGCGAGCTCCTCGTCTGAGTATCGTGTTTTCTCCGCCATTTCCAGTTGTTTTTTGTATTCAATAACGCTTCAGCCTGTTTTTTCTGACATAAATGATGCCGGGCATAAAACGGATCACGCCCGGCATATTTCCACTTTTGCCTTAAATTCCCCGAAGTCCCATGCCTCCCCGCCGCACACCTCTGCGACAGACAGTGAATCGGCCAGCACTTGGGAGGAGATGTACTCGTGATAGTTCCTGACGGCCGCCGCGAGTTCTCCCTCGGCTCCGATTCTGACGTTTATGCGGTCGGTTATCGCGAAGCCGCTGCTCTTGCGGTGGTTCTGTATGCGCTTCACGAGTTCCCGCGCCAGGCCTTCCTGCCGCAGCTCTTCCGAGATGTTCAGGTCCAAAGCCACCGTGATGCTGCCCTCGTTTGCCGTCATCCAGCCCGGTATGTCTTCGCTGACGATTTCGACCTCGCCGAGACTTATTTCCACGTCTTTCGTCGGGAGGGCGAGGGTGAACGCGCCCGTTTCCTCCAGCGTCTTTATGTCGCTCTGCGACATTCCGGCTATCGCGGCCGTCATCTCTTTCATCATCGGGCCGTATTTCCTGCCCATGACACGGAAATTCGGATGTACGCGCTTCTTGAGCATGCCGTCCTGCTCCACGAAGTCCATTTCCTTTACGTTCACTTCGTCAAGTATCAGCTGCCGCACGGCCGATATGCGCCGTTTCAGCGCGGGGTCGCCTGCCGGCACCGATATTTTCCGCAACGGCTGCCGCACTATGATGCGTTCCTTCTTCCGCAGCGAAAGCACCATGGAGGTTATCTTTTGCGCAAGCTCCATTCTCTGCTCCAGCTCCTTGTCGATGGCCGTCTCGTCGGCCGAGGGGAAGTCAGCAAGGTGTACGCTGTCCTTCCCTTTGCCTGCCGCAGCCGCGAGGTCTTTGTACAGGCGGTCTGCGAAGAACGGCGCGACAGGCGCGATGAGCTTCGCCAAAGTAACAAGACACGTGTAAAGAGTCTGGTAGGCGCTCAGCTTGTCCTTGCTCATTGAACTGCCCCAGAAACGCTTGCGCGAAAGGCGCACGAACCAGTTTGACAGGTTGTCAATCGTAAAAGATTCAATGCAGCGCCCGGCCTTAGTAGGCTCGAAATTGCCGTAAGCCTCGTCGGCTTTCTTTACAAGCGTGTTCAGCTCCGAAAGTATCCAACGGTCTAACTCCGGCCTTTCCCTGTACGGCACTTCCGGCTCGGAGCAATCGAATCCGTCCACATTAGCGTACATCGCAAGGAAGGAATACGTCTGGAACAGCTTTCCGAAGAAAGAGCGCGCCGTTTCCTCTACGCCGGCCTCATCGAATTTCAGATTGTCCCAAGGCGAAGAACTCGTCATCATGTACCACCTTACCGGATCCGCCCCGTATTTTTCTATCACCTCGAAACAGTCCAAAGCGTTGCCTAAGCGCTTGGACATTTTGTTCCCGTCTTTGTCGAGCACAAGGCCGTTGCTCACAACCGACTTGAACGCCACGCTGTCGCAAACCAACGTCGCTATCGCGTGCAGCGTAAAGAACCATCCGCGTGTCTGGTCTACGCCTTCCGCTATGAAGTCCGCGGGAAAAGACTTTCTTCCGTCTATCTCCTCCCTGTTTTCAAACGGGTAGTGTATCTGCGCGAAAGGCATCGCCCCCGAATCGAACCATACGTCCATTAAATCCGGCTCGCGCTTCATCGGTTTCCCCGTCGTTGATGTCAGGACAATATTGTCCACATACGGACGGTGCAAGTCGATTTTATGATAATTTTCATCGGAATAATCGCCCGGCACGAAACCTTTCTCTTTCAGAGGATTCGAAGCCATGTTTCCAGCTTTGACGCTCAACTCCGTTTCATCGTACAGCTGCTGCAGGCTTTCGATGCACTTTTCTTCGCCGCTCTCGCTCCGCCAGATGGGCAGCGGTGTCCCCCAAAAGCGCGAGCGCGACAGATTCCAGTCGTTGAGGTTTTCAAGCCATTTCCCGAAGCGTCCCGAACCTGTCGACGGGGGCTGCCACCTTATCGTCCCGTTAAGCTCCGACATGCGTTCTTTCCTTGCAGTCGTGCGGATGAACCAGCTGTCGAGCGGATAATACAGTATGGGTTTGTCGGTGCGCCAGCAATGCGGGTATGAGTGCGTGTGCTTTTCTATCTTGAACGCCTTGCCGTTTTGCTTCAAGTCCATGCAGATACTTACGTCAAGCGTTTCGTCCTTTTCGGTAAGGGAGCTGTCGTAAGCGTTCTTTACATACCGCCCGGCGTAAGCCCCGTACAGCCCGGCGTTCATTCGTTCACGCCTGAATGTCGCGTCTATTTCTTCCAAAGGATAGAACCGCCCTTTCATATCAACGAGCGGACGCGCAACGCCATTACTGTCAATTATCATCAGAGGCGGCACTCCGGCGGCTTTCGCCACGGAAGCGTCGTCCGTGCCGAATGTAGGAGCGATGTGCACAATGCCTGTTCCGTCTTCGGTCGTAACATAGTCGCCGGTTATCACGCGGAAAGCCCTTTCGCCAGGATTGACGTAAGGCATAAGCTGTTCGTAATGCATACCCGCCAACTCCTCGCCTTTGCAGGCGGATATTATGCGGTAAGGCAGCGTTTTGCCGCCTTTTTCATATCCCTCTAACGGCATATTCGCTCCCGCAGGGTCGAAATACGCCGCGAGCCTTTCGGCAGCCAGTACCACCGTCGCAGGACGGCCTGTGTAAGGATTGTAAGTGCGTACTGCCACGTACTCAATCGCCGGGCCTACGCACAGCGCGGTGTTCGAGGCGAGTGTCCAAGGCGTGGTCGTCCACGCCATGAAATACGGAATGCCCCACCGCGACATCTCATCAGTAGGGTCGGTTATGCGGAACATCGCCGTCACTGTGGTGTCTTTTACATCGCGGTAACAGCCCGGCAGGTTCAGTTCGTGTGAACTTAGCCCAGTGCCCGCCGCCGGCGAATACGGCTGTATGGTATAGCCCTTGTAAACAAGCCCTTTCTTGTACATCTGAGCCAGCAGCCACCATACCGACTCTATATAATAGTTCTCGTACGTGATGTACGGGTGTGCCATATCCACCCAATAACCCATCCTGCGGCTCAGGTCTTCCCATTCGGCCGTATATTTCATCACATTCCTGCGGCAGCGGCTGTTGTATTCCTCAATCGAAATGGTCTTGCCTATATCTTCCTTCGATATGCCCATCTCCTTTTCCACGCCGAGCTCCACGGGCAGTCCGTGCGTATCCCATCCCGCCTTGCGAGGCACACGGAAGCCTTTCATCGTCTTGTAACGGCAAACAGTGTCCTTTATGGTGCGTGCAAGCACGTGGTGTATGCCCGGATGTCCGTTGGCCGACGGGGGGCCTTCGTAAAAGGTGTAGAGCGGGCGGCCTTCACGTTCCGTTACGCTGCGCTTCTCTATGTCGCCGGCGTTCCATTCCGCGAGAACTTCCTTGTTTACGGAGGGCAGGCAGAACTTCGCCCTTTCCTTAAATCTTTTGTCCATAGACCTTTTTGATTGCGGATGCAAAGTTAGCGCAACGCATACTAAATTCAAAATATGGCATTATTGAATTTGCCAGC
>CAZLLM010000087.1:0-5651 GCA_964560405.1 uncultured Prevotella sp. | reverse complement strand
GCCCTGCCGCTTTCCGTCGGTTGCGCAGGATGCCGCGAAACACGGCGACGCGGGGAAGGTCCGTGCTCAAGCCGCCGCGGGAGATTGCGGCGGAACGCCGTGCGGCGCGGGGAGGGGGCGGTGTCGGACATAATGATTATATTTGCGCCAGGCGCGGACTGCCCGCGCGGACAACATCAAAGCCAACGCATCATGAAAACGAGGATTGCAATTGCCGCGGCATGCGCGGCATCCGCCCTTGCCTGCGGCTGCACCGACCGCCAGATGGCGGGGACTCTGACGGGCACGTCGCTCGGCGGCGTGTTCGGATCGAGCATCGGCGGCCTTATGGGAGGGCCGCGCGGCAGCGACTTGGGGACGGCGATAGGCATGGTCGCCGGCGGAGTGATAGGCAACACCGTGGCGGGCGCGACGGAGAGGCAGACTTGCGACGACAGTCGCAGCGAGGACAAGGCGCGGCGGCGCGGGGAAGGCTCAGGAGAGCCGGCCGCTACCCCGCCCGACAGGATAGAAGGGCTGTCGGTGGAGAACATACGCTTTGTGGATGACGGCCGCGACCAGTGCCTTAACGGGGGCGAAAGGGCCGAAATCCTGTTTGAGATACACAACACGGGCGCGTCGCCCCTCCGCGACATAGCCCCAGTGCTGACTTGCAGCGAGCCGAAGCGCATAGCGATTTCCCCCACGGCGATAGTGGGCAACCTGGAACCGGGCGAGGGGGTGACGTACACGGCGGCTATGGCCGTCTCGCCGCGGATAAAGGACGGGTATGTGACTTTCGACCTCGCGTTCCAGTGCGGAAGCCGCACCGTCAGCTACAAAACGTTTCAGATCCCCTCGAAAAGGAAATGACGCGAAGAGGCCCTGCGCCCGGGAGCAGCCGCGACCGCCGTACCGTCGCGCGCAGTGCTGTCCGGGCGGGGTATCCCGCCGACGCGGGGCGCGCCCCCGCACGCCGAGCGGGCTTTCCGCGTCCGCACTGCGCCGGAGCCTGCCGCTTCCGCCTTGCGGAGGGGCGGCCGTCCTGCGGCTGCCGCCGGCATGGGCGCACGCCCGCATTTCAGGTTTTTTACGGCTTCGACGGGATGCCCGGAGGCGGCATATCCCATGCGTCCGGCGCATGAAGATGCGGCGTCTTGCAGGCTTGCGCCGGAAGACAAGTTGAACGGGAAAGGCGGGGGAACAGGTTTGCGGGGAAGGCTCCGCGCCGTCAGGCGCGCCGCCCCATGAAAGCGTCGAACTTCCTCATGGCGGCGGCCACGGGCGTGCAGGTGGCCACGAAATGCCACGCTATCGGCACGAAGCAGAACATGTAACGCTTCGCCGAATACGCGAGCACGTTGTCCACGCTGTCCCACTTGTAGTCAATCTGGTAAAGCAGGACGAAATAAAAAACCAGCGCGGCGGCGAAAACCGCGAGCTTGGCGATGTCCGCCCGGCGGCGCGCCATGAAGTAAGCGTCTGCCAGCACTGCGAGCCCCAAAGCGGGGAAAGTCCACCCGTAATACTGCGTGTTGGTCAGCAGAGCCGCCGCGCCGCCGGCGATGGCGGAAGCCTTTTCGCCGTCGAAGAACGGATGCGTTATGACAAAGCTTTCCGCCGTCATGCCGAAGTGCCGGGTGTAAATCATCCACACCGCGGCAGGCGCCAAGGCCAGCGCCACAGGCAGCAGCGGCCGGAAGTCTTTTTTGCGGACGCAGGCGCACAGCACCGCCAGCCCCGCCGCCGCGATGAAGACAATCCCCTCCGCACGGCTCCAAAGGTTGCACGCGAGCAGCAGCGACCCTATTCTGACATACTTCGCCTCACGCGATTCAATCCACGCCAGCACGTAAATCACGCCCAAGGAAGCGTAGGCCGCCTGCACCACGTTTGTGCCCGAAAGCGACGAGAACGCCGTCATTTCCGGAGTCATCAGCACGAGGAGCGTCGCCGCCATTGCCGCAGTCGGGCTTGCGGACCGCCGCACCGCCGCGTAAAAAGCCACGAGGAAAGAAAGGAACATGAAAGCCGGCACAGCCTTGGATGTTTCCGCCCCCAGCGCGTACACGTAGGCGTAAGACAGCTGCAGGAGGGGGAAATACACCATCGGGCTGCCCGGCCCGTGCATTTTGGGCACGTAGCCGCCGTCGAAAAGGCTCATGCCGCCGTAGGTGTGCTCCTGCGCGGCGACGAAGCCCATTGTGTCGAAAGCGTTAAGGCTGTCGGTGTCGTAAACGGGGAAGTATATGCACTTTCTGAAGTTCGCGTATTCGAGCCACACCGCGAAAGCCAGCAGCAGAAGCCACACCAAGTTGAAAGAGCCCGCATCCGCCGGCCGCCGCAGGGCTTCAAGCGCTTTCCCGCGCTTCGTGGCGAGCAGCAGGGCGGCCAGCACCGCCGTGACAATGGCGGCGGCTGCGAGCAGAGCCGGCGGAGAGAGCGGCATTCCCGCCAAGTCCATCAGAGCCATGACGAAAGTCACCACTCCCACGCCTGCGGGGAACGCCAGCCCTAACCTTTCGAGGCGCGTCGTTTCCGTTGAGATGTTGAACACCGCAAGGTATCCTGCGGCGAAAAGCAATATCATTCCGGCAATGTACATCTTCTATCGCTGCATGTATGAAATGAGCTGCGCCGAATCCACCGGCAGGACGCATATTCCCGCCCCCGGCCCCGGATTGTAAGGCAGAAGCTCGAGCCCGTGTCCGTTAACCACCGCGACGTGGGTTATCTGCTTCCCCCACGGGGTCTTTCCGCGCTCGTCCTCTGTCACAATGCGGCGCGGGTAGAGGAAGCGCACGGCGGAGAGTTTGCCGCACAAGTTCCCGGAGAACGTGACAGGGCTTCCGGGCGGCGCGTCGGTGAAGTCCTTGCGCGAAGGGTAGAATATGACCGCGTCCTCCGGGGTCATGCGGCGTATCATGTTTACGAAAGCGTAGTCGTTGCCTAACTTCATCTCATATCTCTGGCTGTTGTCAATGTCGGGGTACTGTTTGATGAACTTCAGGTTGCCTTTCGCGTAGTTGTCGACAAGCCACTCATACCCGGCGTTTTCCGATGCCAAGGCAGGAAGCAGCAGGTACGCCAGCACCGCCGCAAGCAGGTTCTTCACCCACCACGCGAAGCCGCGCCGCGGCTTTGGCCGCTTGGATTTCTTTGCCATCGCCTGTTCTTGTTCGCGAAAAGGCCGTCAGTCGGTGAAACGGTACTTTACCAACGTCCATACCGCCTGAACGCCGTCAGTCCAGCGGAGCTTCTTCCCCTCTGCAAGCGTTCTGGGCGAGTAGTGTATCGGCACTTCGCAGATTTTTATGCCTAATTTCGACACCTTGGCCGTAACTTCGGGGCAGAACTCGAAACGTTCACAGCGCAGGCGTATTCTCCTTAACACTTCGGTGCGGAACAGTTTGTAGCATGTCGGCTCGTCCGTAATGCGCTGGCCGTAAAGCGCGTTCACCGTGAACGACAGAAGCCGCCCCCCCCAATAATAACGGCGGTAAAGCACCTTGTTGCGCTTGTCGAGGAAGCGCGAGCCGTAGACCACATCGCATCCCTTGTCGATAAGCTCCTTGAGCAGCACGGCCATGTCCGTCGGCTTCAGCTCCAAGTCGCCGTCTTGGATAATAACATAGTCGCCCGTCACGTGATCAAGGGCTGTGCGTATGGCTCGCCCTTTGCCGCGGTTGCGCTCATGGCGCAGCAGGCGAACAGGCTCGTCAGGATGCGACGCGATGTAGCCCTCCACGGCGGCGCAAGTGCAGTCGGTTGAGCCGTCGTCCACCACAATCACTTCCCTTTCCGTCCCGTAAGGAAACGCCACCGGCATGACTTCGCCGAGCAGCTCCGCGATGCTGCCGCCCTCGTTGTAGGCGGGCACGATAATGGAAATCCTCCGGCTGACGGCGTTTTTCGTAGCGTCCATGAAAGCGGGGTGTTTTAACGAACGGCACTATCGCAAAAATACGTTTTTCCCGCAATTCATAAAACTTTTGGTTGTACTTTTGCAGCGAAAGCCGCCTTTCCCTGACGGCGAAGAGTGCGCCCGGAATTATGTCTGGAATAGTTCAATGTATGTCGGACGTGTTTTGAAATGCAAGGCTGGCATTTTATATCATGCCCCTTGCGTTCTTGAACCGCGCCGGACGCGCCCCGCATTCTGACGGAATGCCTGCGGAAAAGCCATTCCGCAGGCGCGGGAACAGGGAGAGGCACGCACCTGAAAGTATGGAAGAGGCAAAAGACAAGGACGCGAAAAACCCGCTTGTGCGGAGCATCGCCGGGGAAAAGTACGAATACGGCTTCACCACCGACATATCTACCGATATACTGCCCAAAGGCTTGGACGAAAGCACAGTGCGTGCCATCTCCGCTAAAAAAGACGAACCGGAATGGCTGCTCGCTTTCCGGCTCGAAGCCCTGCGCTGCTGGAAAGCCCTCAGACAGCCATGTTGGGGGCATATCACTATGCCGCAAATCGACTACCAAGGCATCTCTTACTACGCCTCGCCCAAGACTTCCGGCGGCGCAAAGGAAATCGACCCTGAGCTGGCCCGGACTTTCGATAAGCTCGGCGTTCCGATAGGGGAACGCATGGCTCTGGCTGGCGTGGCCGTCGATGCCGTTATGGATTCCGTTTCCGTGGCGACGACGTTTAAGAAGAGACTTGCGGAACTCGGCGTGATTTTCTGTCCCATCAGCGAAGCCGTGAAGGCTCACCCCGCGCTCGTAAGGAAATATCTCGGCACGGTCGTGCCATGCCGGGACAACTTCTTCGCCGCGCTCAACAGCGCGGTGTTCAGCGATGGCTCTTTCGTCTACATACCCCAAGGCGTGCGCTGCCCTATGGAGCTATCAACGTATTTCCGCATCAACGCCAAAGGCACGGGCCAGTTCGAGCGCACCCTGATCGTATGCGATGACGGCGGGTATGTGTCTTACCTCGAAGGCTGCACAGCCCCCATGCGCGACGAAAACCAGCTTCATGCCGCGGTTGTTGAGATAATAGTGAACGAGAACGCCGAAGTAAAATACTCTACTGTCCAAAACTGGTACCCTGGCGACGAACACGGACGAGGCGGCGTGTACAACCTTGTGACAAAACGCGGCCTCCTGCGCGGGAAAGGAAGCAGGCTGTCGTGGACGCAAGTGGAGACAGGTTCCGCGATCACATGGAAATACCCCTCATGCGTGCTGCAGGGCGACTCTTCGCAGGCCGAGTTCTGCTCCGTCGCCCTCACCAACAACTTCCAGCAGGCCGACACTGGCACGAAAATGATACATCTCGGACGCAATACGCGAAGCACCATAATAAGCAAGGGCATCTCCGCCGGAAGAAGCCAGAACTCCTACCGCGGATTGGTGCGCGTAGCCCGGCACGCCGACAAAGCGCGCAATTACAGCTCGTGCGACTCGCTGCTTCTCGGAGACTCCTGCGGAGCCCACACTTTTCCCTGCATCGACGTGAACAACGACACCGCAATCGTGGAACACGAAGCCACGACTTCGAAAATCTCCGAAGAACAGCTCTTCTACTGTAACGCTCGCGGCATAGACACCGAAACAGCGGTAGGGCTGATCGTGAACGGCTACGCCAAAGACGTACTCGACAAGTTGCCCATGGAATTCGCGGCCGAAGCGCGCAAGCTCCTCTCCGTATCGCTCGAAGGCGC
>CAZLLM010000086.1:0-5660 GCA_964560405.1 uncultured Prevotella sp. | reverse complement strand
TATTTGGTAAATCGGCGAAGAACATCGCGCATTCCCGCCCGAAGTGTGTCATTTTTCCATTGAGCAGCGCGTATGGCAGCTAAAACCGCCATACACTTTTGTTCCTTAGGTGAAAAGGAACTAATTTTGCGGACTGTTTATGCTATGACGGCGCGGCAATGCCGCCGCAAGTGAAACAGTCATGAATAATACAGGGATGAAAATAAAACTCCGCAGCTCTGTCACCACCGAGGGAAGGCGGATGGCAGGAGCGCGCGTCCTATGGACGGCTGCCGGCATGAGGAAAGAACAGATGGGCAAGCCTATAATCGCCATTGCCAACTCGTTCACTCAGTTCGCTCCGGGACACACTCACCTGCATGAAGCGGGGCAGCTCGTGAAAAAGGAGATAGAGAGGCTCGGCTGCTATGCCGCCGAGTTCAATACCATAGCTGTTGACGACGGCATAGCGATGGGACACGACGGAATGCTTTATTCCCTTCCTTCCCGCGACATCATAGCCGATTCTGTGGAATATATGGTGAACGCCCACAAAGCCGACGCACTCGTTTGCATAAGCAACTGCGACAAGGTTACGCCGGGAATGCTCATGGCAGCGATGCGGCTCAACATACCTGCGGTATTCGTATCGGGAGGCCCGATGGAAGCCGGACGATGGAGAGGGGAAAACATCGACCTTATAACAGCGATGGTGAAAGGAGCAGACCCGAGCGTGAGCGAAGAGGAACTCGGCGAAATAGAAAGGCGGGCCTGCCCAGGCTGCGGCTGCTGCTCCGGCATGTTCACCGCAAACTCGATGAACTCCCTCACCGAAGCAATAGGGCTTGCCCTGCCGGGCAACGGCACAATCCCGGCCTCGCACAAAAACAGGCTGCGGCTGCTGAAAGACGCCGCCGAGCTGATAGTAAGAAACGCCATGAAGTACTACGGCGAAGGCGACGAGAGCGTGCTGCCGCGCAGCATAGCCACGCGGCAGGCCTTCCTAAACGCAATGTCTCTCGACATCGCCATGGGTGGCTCTACCAATACTGTACTACACATGCTCGCCGTGGCGAACGAAGCCGGAACGGACTTCAAGATGTCCGACATAGACAGCCTCAGCCGCAAGACACCCTGCCTTTGCAAGCTCGCGCCCAACACCCAGAAGTATTCTGTGGAAAACTGCAACCGCGCCGGCGGCATTATAGGCATTATGGGCGAACTGGCAAAAGGCGGCCTGATAGACACGTCAGTCGTGCGTGCAGACGGAAAGACTCTCGGAGAAACAATAAGCGAATACGACATCTGCTCCGGACGGCCCAGCCCGGAGGCGGAACGGATATACCGCAGCGCGCCTGGAAGACGTTTCACCACGACAATGGGATCGCAAGACACGTCGTGGGAAACCCTTGACACCGACCGTGCCGCCGGATGCATACGCGACCTGCGGCACGCCTACTCGGAAGACGGCGGTCTTGCGGTGCTTTACGGCAACATAGCGGAGGACGGCTGCGTGGTGAAGACGGCAGGCGTGGACAAAACACTTTGGCATTTCGAAGGTCCGGCGAAAGTGTTCGACTCGCAGGAGGACGCTTGCGAAGGGATACTTGGAGGCAAAGTGAAAAGCGGCGACGTAGTGGTGATAACGCACGAAGGGCCGAAAGGCGGCCCTGGAATGCAGGAAATGCTCTATCCTACGTCTTACATCAAAAGCATGCATCTCGGCAAGGAATGCGCCTTGATAACCGACGGGCGGTTCAGCGGCGGGACATCCGGGCTTAGCGTCGGACACATCTCGCCCGAAGCGGCTTCGGGAGGGGCGATAGGGAAAATCACGGACGGGGACATCATCGAAATAGACATACCTTCACGTTCCATCAACGCACGCCTGAGCAAAGAGGAGATCGCCGTGCGTCCGCAGAGGCCGCTGAAACGTCGGCGCACGGTATCGAAAGCCCTGAAAGCCTACGCCTCTATGGTAAGTTCGGCTGATAAAGGCGGTGTCCGCATACTTAAAGACGAAGAAGATGGGTGACGGGCTGATTACAGGCGCGGAAATCCTTATGCGTTCGCTTATAGACCAGGGGGTTACCACTCTCTTCGGCTATCCCGGCGGAGCGATTATGCCCGTTTATGATGCGCTGTACAAATACAAGGACAAAGAACTGTATCATATTCTTGTGCGCCACGAACAAGGGGCTGTGCATGCGGCGCAAGGCTACGCGCGCGCCGGCGGCAAAGTCGGCGTTGCCATAGTAACAAGCGGGCCTGGCGCGACTAACACAATAACAGGCATCGCAGACGCGATGATGGACAGCACTCCCATCGTGATAATCGCGGGGCAGGTGGGATGCGGCGCATTGGGAAGCGACGCTTTCCAAGAGTGTGACATAGTGGATCTCGCGCAGCCCGTATCCAAATGGGCTTATCAGATACGCAGTGCCGGAAAGGTGGCGTGGGCGGTAAGCCGGGCGTTCTATATCGCGAAAAGCGGACGGCCCGGACCGGTGGTGCTTGATTTCGTCAGGAACGCCCAGACGGAAATGGCAAGATACGAGCCGCGGCACATCAACTACATAAGGAGTTACGAGCCTGTGCCGCCCGTTGACAAAGACTCCATAGCGAAGGCGGCCGAACTCATAAACAAGGCGGAAAAACCTCTCGTCCTGATAGGGCAGGGTGTGGAACTGGGGAACGCGCAAGAGGAAGTGCGCGAATTTATAGAGAAAATCGACGCGCCGGCAGGCTGCACACTGCTCGGCCTTTCGGCTTTGCCTTCGGGGCATCCCCTGAAAACGGGAATGCTCGGTATGCACGGCAGTTACGCGGCCAATGTGAAGACGCAGGAATGCGACATCCTCATCGCGATAGGCATGAGATTCGACGACAGGATAACCGGGAACGTGAAGACATACGCCTGCAACGCAAGGAAAATCCACTTCGACATCGACCCGTCGGAAATAAACAAGAATGTGGAGGTTGATGTCGCCGTCTTGGGGGACTGCAAGGAAACCGTCCCTGCCGTCGCCGCCCTGCTTGACAGGAAAAGCCACAAAGCATGGCGGGAGAGCTTCGCCACATTCGACAAAATGGAGGACGAAAAGGTTGTGCAGCCGGAGGTGTTCCCCAAAGAAGGACCTCTGCGCATGGGTGAAGTGATTCACAAGGTGTCTGAAGCCACAGGCGGCGAAGCTGTTCTCGTTACAGACGTAGGGCAGAACCAAATGATGGCGGCCCGTTACTTCAAGTTCAGGAAAAACAGGGGCATCGTCACTTCCGGAGGAATGGGGACTATGGGGTTCGGCCTTCCTGCCGCGATAGGGGCGGCGTTCGCCGCGCCCGGCCGCACGGTATGCCTGTTCTGCGGCGACGGAGGCCTGCAAATGACAATAGAAGAGCTGGGGACGGTAATGGAGCAGCAATGCCCAATTAAAATAATACTGCTCAACAACGGTTATCTCGGCAACGTGCGCCAATGGCAGGCCATGTTCTTCGGAAGCAGATACTCTTTCACCCGTATGATGAACCCCGATTATGGCAAGATAGCCGATGCCTACGCCATCCCGTCGCGCACAGTAACCGAGAGAGGAGACCTCGATGAAGCCGTAAGCGAAATGCTGGAAACCGACGGGCCATTCCTCCTGCAGGCCGCCGTGATGGAACAAGACAATGTTCTTCCGATGTGCAGTCCGGGACACGATGTTGACGATATGCTTCTCGAAATGTAACTGGCCTGCCCGCGGACGAGCCATCAAACCCGAAACGAAATGGAAAAAGACGACACGCTGTACACTCTCGTCATTTTCTCAGAAAACCTGCCTGGCGTCCTCAACCACATCACCACTATATTCACGCGACGGCAAGTGAACATAGAAAGCCTGAACGTCTCGGCTTCAAGCATCGAAGGGCTGCACAGATACACCATAACCTGTAACGCGGATGAGTGCCTGATAAAAAAAATCACAGGCCAGATAGGAAAAATCATAGACGTTGTGTCCGCAAGCTATTTCAGGGAAAGCGAAATCTTCACTTTAGAGACCGCGCTCTTCAAGCTCTCCACGCCATCTGTGCTGGAAAACCGCGAGATTTCCAAGGCCGTGCGCGCATTCGGAGCGAAGTTTGTGGAGGTGAACTCCACCTATTCCATTGTAACTGTGGAAGGTGTCACGGAAGATATCACCGGTCTCTACAAGCGTTTGAAAGCGCTCGACTGCATACTGCAGTTCGTCCACTCCGGCTCCATAGCGGTAACCAAAAGCCGCTGGGAATTAGTGAGCGAGTTCATCGCACGCCGAAGCAGCCAGCGTCCCGGACTGGAAGAATAGCCCTTTGAAGGTGTGCGTAAGGCAATAAAAGCGGCAATGAGCGGGGAAGCGTTAAGGCAGGTCAGATTGCAAGGCAAGGCAGGGGGCAGGCTCTCTCGCACGTCGCTGTCAAGACATGGAATGGGAAGGATGCGGAGCGTCCGCCGCAGGACAGCCCCCGCCACTCGGAGGGGAAAGGAAAGCCGCCCGCGCGTGCCGCGTCACTTTCTTATGATTGAAAACCGTAAACATAATGTATAACCTGCCGTTTGGCGTGCATCCGCGCGCCGGACGGCGAAAAAACAACAAACAATGGCACAAATCAAATTCGGCGGTGTCGCCGAGGACGTGGCGACGCGCGAAGAGTTCCCGCTTGACAAAGCCCGCGAAACGCTCAAAAACGAAACAATCGCCGTATTAGGCTACGGCATCCAGGGGCCGGGACAAGCCTGCAACCTCCGCGACAACGGCTTCAACGTGATAGTAGGCCAGCGGCAGGGCAAGACTTACGGCAAATGCGTCGCCGACGGGTGGGTTCCCGACAAAACGCTCTTTTCCTTGGAAGAAGCCGCGGAGAAAGGCACAATAGTCTGCATGCTCCTTAGCGACGCGGCGCAGATAGAGGTCTGGCCGGAAATAAGGAAGCGTCTCACTCCGGGCAAAGCCCTGTATTTCTCGCACGGCTTCGCGATAACCTACAAGGAGCGCACCAACATCGTGCCGCCCGCCGGGATAGACGTCATAATGGTCGCGCCGAAAGGCTCCGGCACCTCGCTTCGCTCGCTCTTCCTCGAAGGCCGCGGCATCAACAGCTCGTACGCCGTCTACCAGGACGCGACAGGCATGGCCGAAGAGCGGGTCCTTGCCTTAGGGATCGGTATCGGCTCGGGCTATCTGTTCAAGACCGATTTCAGGCGGGAGGTGTTCAGCGACCTTACAGGCGAGCGCGGAGCCCTCATGGGGGCTGTGCAAGGCCTGTTCCTCGCGCAGTACGAAACGCTCCGCGAACACGGGCACACACCCTCCGAGGCGTTCAACGAAACGGTGGAGGAATTCACCCAAAGCCTCCTGCCTATGGTAGGCAGGAACGGCATGGACTGGATGTACGCCAACTGCTCCACAACGGCGCAGCGAGGCGCGCTCGACTGGATGGGGCCTTTCCACGATGCCATCAAGCCCGTGATGGAACGGCTCTACGAAAGCGTAGCCTCAGGCAACGAAGCGCAAATCTCCATTGACAGCAATTCTAGGCCGGACTACCGCGAAAAGCTCGACGCGGAGCTGAAAGCCCTTCACGACAGCGAAATGTGGCGTGCGGGCGAGGCTGTCCGCAAGCTCCGCCCGGAGAACGGCTGACACGCGCCCTGGTTCAGCCGC
>CAZLLM010000085.1:0-5690 GCA_964560405.1 uncultured Prevotella sp. | reverse complement strand
AGAGCCGTTTACGGGACAGTGCCTTATTGTTTTTGCAAACTCTTCCGCGCAGGCTCGCCATCCCTGAGATACTACCGATACATCAAGGAACACGGCTACGCGCGTCATGTGTTTGAATTCAAGGAAGAGTACGACCGGATGAGGTTCCCCCGTGTCGGAAGACAAAGACAGGGGATTGCTCTACGTGCTGAACAAGCAAGGGCGCCGGCTGTACTTCAAGAGGGGCTTCCCTGCGGAAAAGGCGGAGAGGCTCTACCGCGCCCTGTGCATGGAACAGGACCCGCGCTCCCCGCACCGGTACTTTGACAACATAGAAGAAGCGAGGGGGAAGACTTTTGTTGATGTCGGGAGCGCGGAGGGGTTCACGTCGCTCGAAGTGATTGAGGAGGCCGCCCGCGTCTGCCTTTTCGAGCAGGACGGGCTGTGGGCGGAGGCGCTGCACGCGACTTTTGAGCCTTGGAAAGACAAGGTGCGCATAGTAAACAAATACGTGGGCGACAAGGATTGCGGACAGGAGACGACCCTCGACACGTTCTTCCGGGACAAAGAGAAGCGGGACCTTTTCATCAAAATGGACATAGAGGGGGCGGAGCGGCACGCACTGCGGGGAAGCGAGGGGCTGTTCAGAAGCCAGAGCCTGCAATTCGCCGTCTGCACCTACCACCGCGACGACTGCACAGTCGTCCCGAAGATTTTAAGGGAATACGGCTGCAAGTTCACGGAGCAATACGGCTTCTTCCGCCACAGGCTGCGCAGTGTCGTGGCGCGGGGAAGCAGCCGGAAATCCTGAACTGCGCCTGGCGGGACACCGAACCGCCCCAACCGGAACCTGACATGAAACCCGCGCCGCCGCGGGAAGCCTCGGCGCAGGCAGGCGGCGGGAGGCGTCGCGAAGAGAGGCGCGGGACTATTCGAGCAGGAAGTTGAAGCTGACGCCGCCGCTGAACACCATGCGCGCAAGCTGCGCAAGCGTCATCGCGGTGAAGCTGCCGCAATGCCCGCCGCGGCCGCCGGTTTGCGTGGCGACGCGCGCGCACTTGCCGCCGCTTATCGCGTAGAGTCCGTTGTTGCCGCCGATGAGTTTGTCGCCGTAAACGCGGATGCGCCTGTCTTCGCCGGGATGCAAGGCGGCGTATGCCGCAAGCGCGCTCCGGGCGTTTATTATCCTCGCGCAGACCGGGAAGCCGCCGCGACTCCGCATAGCGTACTTCCTGACGACGTATTCAGGGTATATGCCCGCCGCCTTTTCCGTCAGGAAGCTGAAAGCGGGGCAATCTGCGGGCGGCGCGTCGTATATGTACAGCGTCTTTTCGGGGGCGGAAGGCCGCGCAAACAAGTACGACACAGGTTTCCCGCCGAGCGAGGCCGTCAGAATCAGGCCGCCGTCCATCAGCCACTCGTCTGTTACCGTGCGGAACTGGCGGCTGTCGTGCAGCAGCGCAAACCCGCGCCGCTCTTTCTGGCGCCTGGCGAAAAGCGCATACAGCCCGCCGCTGCAAGCCGCGACACGCTCCGCCGAATACTCCGCGCTGCCGCGAGAGCCGTTACGCGGCACAGGGACTGCGCGCTTGCGCATTGCAATGAAGAATCCGTATCTCCTGTAAAAAGGCAGGACACCGCTTCCGGCAGGTATGAGGAAGGCGAATGTGAACCCGCGGCGGCTCATATCGCCCACAGACCGGGCGACAAGGCCTCCCGCAAGCCCCCGCCTGCGGTATGCGGCGGACGTGCAGACACCTGAAAGGTAGCCTACGCGCACGGCGTTCCCGCCGCAAAGCATCCGGTAGGGAATGCACTGCATTGCCGAGACGACGCGCCCGTCGCGCACTTCGGAGTAATCAACCTGCGGCGAATATACCCGGCTGAAATAAAAATCGATGAACTTGTCGGTGTCGTTGAAACACTCTTTCCACAGGCGGCGTACCGACTCGCGGCGTTCTTCGGGCGGAAGTCCGGCGTTTTCCATGTGTACGGCTGTTATTCCCCTCTTGCCGCGGCGGTGTCGGTGCCTGCCTCCGTATGCGAGGCTTCCGCCTGCCCGCCGATGCAAGGCCGCCTTTCCGTGACGGAATATTTGTGGAGCAGCACGGCAGGCTGGTAAGACAGCTTCGCCTGCCGCAGGCCGGATATTCCGAGGTCTTCCTCACGGTTGATATACGCGAAGTTTCCGGGCAGGCTTCTCACGAAGTCGCGGTTTATCGCGGCAAACGCGCCGTCATAGCGCGTGTCGGCCTTTTCCACGCACACGTCGAAAGTGTCGCCGTTGATTTGCGCCCCATAAGTAAAGGCGACGAGGCTGCCCTCTGCGAAAATGCATCCTCCTGTCGGGCCTATTTCCTCCCAATGGTTGAAAACGAATTCCATGGAACGCCGCTCGTTCTCATAGGCGGAAGCTGCCGCAGGGTCGTGCTTCGAAATGTTCCATATAGTTTCGAGTTCCCTGCACATAGGTATCAGGTCTGGCGTAAGTCGCCGGAACTCGTAACCGGGGTATTCCTTGACGAACTTGTTCACATGGTTACGTTTTGCCTGCAAGTGCCTGCCCGCCAGAGTCGCGAGCGCGTTGCGCGAATAAACGTAGTCGGTGTAGTCGCGGTCGTGCGTGAAACGGAACACGCCGGGCATGGCGCGGTCGATTACGGGGATGAAATCCTCGCAGACCCCCAGCATCAGAAAAGGGCGCCCCTGCCGCCGGGCGTCGTCCAGCATGAGCTGCAACACAGGCTTGGGGTTGCTTTCCAAGAAAGGCAGCATATAGGCAGTGCGCCCCCTAGTGAGAAAGCGGAAAACAGGCCAGCCGTCCGCCATGGCGAGCTCCGTGCCGTAAAGGAATTGCCAGCTGCACAGGTTCACGAAGTTCAGGTCGCAATTCTGCGAGCGGCTTCTGAATGTAACGCTCTGTACTGTCTCTTTGTCGGCTACGGTTATTTTCCGGAAGCGCAGTCGTTCCATGAAATTCTTGATTTTACGCAAAAGTAGCCATATTTTCGCATTGCGGCTCGGCATTCCGCCGGATATGCGGGACTTTTCCTGAGCAAGCCAGGCATGCCGCCGGAAGCGTCCGGTTTGCCGCAAAATATGCGGGACGCCTTTCCGAATGTCCGCTTTATCTCCGGCCTGTTTCCTTAAGGCGCGGACGGGACGGCTTCCCCTCTCCGGAAGGCGGAAGAGCCGCAAATCGTTTGCGTGAAAAGCTGCATTCAGTTGCAAAATTAAGTATATTTGCCCCGTGCGGCGGCAAGCCTGCCGAAACCGCAACGCGGGCAGGCAAGGCAGCGCAGCATACGCAAACAAGAAGCTAAACGTAAAAAATCCGAAATAACAATGGAAATCATCAACCGGCTTATCAACGCCGCGAAGCAGAACCCCCAGCGCATAGTGCTGCCTGAGGGGACGGAAAGGCGCACTCTCCGTGCGGCGAACCGTGCGATCGCCGAAAGCGTCGCCGACATCACGCTGATGGGCAGCCGCAGCGAGATACTCTCGTACGCCGCCGAACTTGGGCTCAGCAACATAGAGCGAGCCACGATTATCGACCCTCTCGACAACCCCAAGGCGGAGAAATACGCGCAGATGCTCTTCGGGCTCCGCAAGAGCAAAGGCCTGACAATAGAGCAGGCTCGTGAGCTCGTGAAAGACCCCCTCTATCTCGGCTGCATAATGATTAAGGCGGGCGACGCGGACGGGCAGATCGCCGGCGCGCGCAACACTACGAGCAACGTGCTCCGCCCCGCGCTGCAGATAATCAAGACCGCGCCGGGCATAACCTGCGTTTCCGGCGCGATGCTGCTCATAACCAAAATGCACCAGTTCGGCGAAGACGGGATACTCGTCATGGGCGACACGGCGGTGACCCCCGCCCCCGACGCGGCCCAGCTCGCGCAGATTGCGGTATGCACGGCTCGCACGGCGTACAGCGTGGCCAAGTTCAAGGAGGCGCGCGTCGCCATGCTCAGCTTCTCGACCCACGGCTCCGCCAAGCACGAGGCTGTCGACAAGGTGATAGCCGCCACGCGGATGGTGAAAGAGCTTGAACCGGGCCTTGCCGTCGACGGCGAGCTGCAACTCGACGCGGCTATAGTGCCGGAAGTGGGCGCGATGAAAGCGCCCGGCTCCAGCGTGGCGGGGCGCGCCAACGTGCTGGTCGTCCCCAATCTCGAAGTAGGCAACATCGGCTACAAACTTGTGCAGCGACTCGGCAACGCCGACGCGATAGGCCCGATATTGCAGGGGATAGCCCGCCCGGTGAACGACCTCAGCCGCGGATGCTCCAGCGAAGACATCTTCAAGATGATAGCGGTGACGGCCAACCAGGCAATCAGCGCCAAGCAGAACGGATGAACGGCAGGGCGGAGCTTTCCCCGCCCCGCGTAGGAAAGACGCGAATGCAACACAACACATAGCCAAATGAAAATCCTTGTAATCAACTGCGGAAGCTCCTCTATCAAGTACAAGCTGTACGACATGAGCTCCAGCAAAGTCCTCGCCGCAGGCGGCATGGAGAAGATAGGGCTCGACCGCCCTTTCCTGAAGATGAGATGCGCCGGCGGGCAGAGCCGGTCGGCGGATGTCCAGGTAAGCAACCACGAGGAAGGCATGCGGCTCATCCTCGCCGCGCTTGCCGACCCCGCGCAAGGGGCTATCAAATCGTTCAGCGAGATAGACGCCGTAGGGCACAGGGTGGTGCACGGCGGGAAGTCCGCCCGCAGCGTCGTGGCGACCCCCGAAGCGATACGCAACCTCGAAGAGTACAGCGAGCTCGCCCCGCTCCACAACCCCGCCGCGCTGAAAGGCTACCGCGCGGTCTGCAAGAACCTGCCGGGCGTCAAGCAAGTGTTCGTCTACGACACGGCCTTCCACCAGACAATCCCGGATTACGCCTCCACATACGCGCTTCCGTATGAGATATGCGAAAAATACAAAATACGCCGCTACGGCTTTCACGGCACCTCCCACCGCTACGTGCTGCAGCGTGCGGCGGAGTTCCTCGGCTGGGACGTGACGGCCAAGAAGATAATCACCTGCCACATAGGGAACGGCGCCTCGATGACGGCGATTGACGGAGGAAAGGCGGTGGACACCACAATGGGGCTCACGCCGCTTGAAGGCCTCGTGATGGGCACGCGCTGCGGCGACATCGACCCCTCCATAATCACCTTCCTTATGGAGCGCATGAAGCTCAGCCCGCAGGAAATGACCGGCATCCTGAACAAGAAGTCGGGCGTGCTGGGGATTTCGGGCGTGTCGAGCGACATGCGCGAGCTGGACAAGGCCATGAGCGGAGGCGACAGGCGCGCTGCGCTGGCCTATGAAGTTTACTGCTACCGCATACGCAAGTACATCGGAGCCTACGCCTTCGCGATGGGCGGGGTGGATGCCATAATCTTCACGGCGGGCGTGGGAGAGCACCAGGCGAGCGTGAGGAGCGACACGCTCCGCGGGCTGGAAGGCTTCGGGATAAGAATCGACCCGGCGAAGAACAGCGCCAACTCCGGCGCCGACGAGGTCATCTCGGCCGACGGCAGCAGAGTGACCGTGGCCGTGATAGGCACGGACGAAGAGCTGCTCATCGCGCGCGACACAGCGGAACTCGTATCACGCGGTTAGCGGAACGCGAGACAAAGGCTGTTTCCCCCGCCGTCTGCGCCTAACGGCGGGAGGCATTTGCGAGAGCGGCAAGAAGCGTTACC
>CAZLLM010000084.1:0-5703 GCA_964560405.1 uncultured Prevotella sp. | reverse complement strand
GTTCAAAGAAAAACGCCGCGCAAAGGCGGCGGGGGCGGCGGTCAGTCGTAGCGCGTGTTCTCGCCGTTTTCCGAAATCCAGATGTCTTCCAGACTGTCTTGGAGGTTGGACCAGTCGGAGTCGGTCTTTACCCTATGGCCGTTGCCTTTCAGCTTCCCGCCGCCTTCGGGGAAGCGCAATTTGTCGGGGGACGAATAGTCATTGCCCATGCTGCGCAAATCGAGGTTGCCGTAAATGTTGAGGTCGCCGTTTTCGTCGAACAGGCCGGCGGGCGGCTCCGGCGGCGTTTGCCCCGCCTTTTCAGCCTCTTCGCATTCCTTCATCCAGTCGATGTATTTCTTCCAGTCGGCTTCGTCGTATATTCCGGGGTGGTCGTGCTGCGGCGCCTCCCCCTCCGTGGTGCTCCACTCCGTGATGTGGGGGTAAAGGCCGTCGACATCCCCGTCTTTAAGCAGCAGCGTGAGTGCGATGCACTGCCCGGCTTCGAGCTTCTTGAGGTGTGTGAGTGAGGCGAGCGTGCCGTAATACCAGTTGTTTTTGTATTTGAACTCTATCTCGCCCAGCTCGTTGTCCAAGGTGTTGCGCGAGGCGAATGTGCAAGGGTAGATGTAGAAGCACCAGCCCCTGTTGAGCGTGCCGCTCACGCCGTAGTCCTTCTCTCCGTTGATGGTGTCAGCCTCCGGGATGCCTTCCAGCTCTTCGTCCTTCAAGTCCAGCGCAAGCAGGCGCGGCTCTTGCTTGCCCGCCTTCTGCAAGTCGAAACTGTCGCTTTCGCTTTTGGCGGGGACGCCCGTAGTCCAGTACGCCCTGTTAGGCATGTTGGGCATGGAAAAGAACACGTCGTCGCTGTCGTTTAAGGTTGTCATCGACCCGTCCGCCCTGACGTACTGTATGTCTTCCACGATGATTTTGGCCACGAGGTGCCGGAAGTCCAGCAGCACGCTGGTGCTGCCGTCTCGCAACGACACGGGCCCTTTGACCGCGCCGATGAAGTATTCGAGGTTGGAGAGGCGCTTGCCCCCCTCGTACCTCTTGTTCATGGAGAGGCTGACCCAGCCGTACCTGTCGCTGCCCGGATCGAGCCCCGCCACGGCTTCGCCCTCCGCCAGCCCGCCGCCCTCCGCGCTGTCTTTGGGCAGTGTCCATGCGTGGAACACGTGCTGCGTGTCGCTGCCGTCCCAGTACCAAAGGCAGTCTTCCGCGGGGCTGCCGCCGTCTTTCACGGGGTCGAGCCGGCCCGCGTTGGCCTTGTAAGCGAGGAGGTCGCTGTCCGCGTCATGGTATTGTGGGTCTTTGTACGTGAAGCTGCCGTTGCGCGTGTGGTGTATGTAGACCGTTCCGTAATCGGGGTTGTCGGTCATTATGTCGTACACCTCTTCGCCGGGCGTGTCGCCTGCGGCCGCGCGCGACACCGCGCCGGAAAAGCCTATCTCCCGGCCTGTGCGCGGAATGCCGCCGCCTTCCTCGTCGCTGCACGACGCGAGCCCCGCCAGAATGCACACGTATGTTATCGTCCGCTTCATATATCGCTTTGATTGTTTGCAGCCCGTAATCCCCCTAAGATGTCGGCTCCTTCCCCGTCTTGCCTATGAATTGCAGCGTATCGCTTTGCAGCGCCGTATTGCCCCCTTTCGTAAGATCCTGTTCCGTGAGGCTCTCCGCAAGGCCCGCAAATCTGCCCGTGTCGTTCTCTACGCCTGCGGTTTTAGGCGATGCGGGGGTTACGGAGGTCAGGGCGTGGCATTCGGAAATGTTTTCCGCTTTTTCTCCCGTCATGTATCCGAAGCCGCCGCCCGTGGCGTAGTTAATCTTGTTGCTGTTGTCCGACACTCCCTCCGTTTCAGCCCCGCCTGCGACGCTTCCCGTGATAGAGATGTTGCGGCAGGTTACCGAATCGGCGCGCCCCGCTATGCCGCCCGTGTAGGCGCGGGCGTGCGTGGTGGTGTTCACCGGCTTCGCCGTCCCGCCCTTGACGGTTACTACGGCGTTGCAGCTTTCTATGGTGCTGTGTCCGCCGGTCTCGTTGGCGGCTTCCCCGCACAGGCCGCCTACATAAGCCTGCAGCCCGTGCAGGCCGGCGCAGTCGGTTTCGGCGTTGAGCGCGACGTTCCGCATTGTGTTGGTAAGGCGTCCCACGAGGCCGCCCGTGTACACTGTGCTTAAGCCTTTGATAGTGGTTGTTACTTTGCACTTTCCGTTTTCCCCTCTCTGCGAAACGTCGTCGATGACCGCGCCCGACTGCCCTGTCACCGCGCCGATGTAGCAGTCTTGCACCTCGCCCAGAATGCCGCTGTCCGTCGTTACCGTGAGGCTCACTTCGCCCCCGAACTTCACCTGCTCTATTGACGTGCTGGCGCCCCCCGCCGAAGTCTCCTGATTGCCCGCCACGCACCCGATGCGGTACGCCCTGTTCTGGATGTTCCCGCTCAGTGTGCTGTCGAGGTGGACGGTCATCGACACGTTTTCCATGAGGATGTTTTCAAGATGCCCGCTCACGGTGCAGGCTATCAGGCCGAAGTCGGTCATGATGCTCAGCTGCTCGCTCTGCCGGATATGGTGTTTCTCCATTTTCTTTATGTCCTCTACGGAGATGTCGCTCTCGGAGTCGCGGATGGCGAGGTTGTAGATTTTCCCGTTGTTTATCTTGTCGAAAATAGGGTAGGCCACGTTTATGAAGCTGTGGAAGCCGCCGTCGAGCGTGCCGGTGAACACGGGCAGCTTCCAGTCTTGGTGCGCTTGGCCTGCGTACGGGCCTGTCCCCTCGATGTAGTCCAGCGGGTTGAAGTTCTTGAAGTCGATGTCGCGCAAGAGCCTCGGGTAAGGCTCGCTGTCCGCTTTCAGCACGATTGAGCCGGCGCTGTCTGTCACGTCTTTGCGTTCTACGATGCCTTCAAGCAAATCGGGAATGTTCACGCCTCCCGCCAAGCTGTCGGGCTCTTCGGGGAAGTCGGTTTCCGGCTGCGGAATGACGCCGATCTCTTTCTCAATCGACAGCTCGTAATGCGTCCCCGCTTGCAGGGTGTCCAGCGACGCGACGTTGCGGAACGACAGGTAGGGGCGGTTGAAGCGGTATGTCAGCTCGCAGTCGCCGTATTTGTATCCGGCGGAGCCGGGCGCGAGGTAGAAGTCCGCCGTGCCGTCGTTGGCGTTCCGCTGCCGCGGGATGTAGTAATGTCCGGCGTTCCCCTCCGTGCGGTTCTGTCCAGATTTCGTGAACTTGAAATCCAGCGCGCTGTCGGCGGTGTATTCCAGCTCGTAGGCGTTGGGTATTTCCTCCGAGTCGGGGGCGCAGAAAAGCCAGTAGCCCTCGCTGAGGTCGGCTTTCACGTCGGTAAGCGTGAGGTGGGTGCAGAGGTGTCCGAAAGTCATCGCGACGGAATGCCCGCACGCCGTTTTCGAGGAGGCGAAGAGCGGGTCGCCGCCTTCGGTGATGCTGCCGAGCAGCTTTTCGCCGCTTGAGCCGCCGATGCTTATCCGTCCTGCCAGCCCGTCGATGTAGTAGGCTTCGAATACCGCCGAGTCGGAGCCTACGGGCCATACGAGCCTGTCGCTCTCGGTGTCGGGCGCCCAGTCGCCGTCGCCGTTGTTTTCGTCCTTGTATTTGTAGCAGCCGTACTGCGTGGATATGGTGTCCCCTCCGGCTTTGGTGAATTTGGCGAGTATCTGTATCCTGTCGTCGTCTTTCCATTGCCTCGGCTCGGGGACGGCGCGCGTCTTCGGAGCCGCCGCGTAAAGCGGGGCGCGGCTTATTTCGAACACGACGGGCGTGCCGCCGGGATGCCGCCCGCCGCCCTCTTCGTTGAGGGCGCTGTCGGAGCAGGCCGCCGCGAGCAGCGCTGCGGCTGCCATCGTGATTATGGCGGAAAGCCCGTAGGGACGTTGTCTTTTCATATCAGTCATTCCCCTGTGTTGGTGGGGTAGAATGTCATGTTGTTGCGGTTGCTGCCGTCTTCTATCGTGCCGCCTGTGTATTCGCCCACGAGGTTTTGCTTAGACGTATCCGTCGTATCCCCCCGCATCACGCCGCCGAATGTGCATCCCGCGATAGTGCCGCCGGACATCGTGCCCGCGGCGGCGCCCACCTTGCCGTTGCCTTGCAGCCAGCCGTTCTCTACGGAGCATTGGCGGATGGCGGCGCTGCCTTCCATCTTGTCGGCAAGCAGGCCTACGGCACTGGTCTGCCCTTCGGGCTGCGTAACGCTGACGTTCCCGAACCGCACGTTGGCGAGCGAGGAGCGGAGCGTCCCGCAGAAGCCGCCCGTCATGCGGATGTTCGTGATGGAGTGCCCGCGCCCGTCGAAAGGCACGGCGAGATAGTTTATGCGGACGCTGTTCCCCCCGTCTTGGTTGAAATCGGTCTCGCCGAAGTCGATGTCGCCCGTAAGGAGGAATGTGAACTTCCCGTTCACGTCGGTGCCGTATTTCAGCAAAGCGGAATCCTTCTCCAATATTTTGCGGATGTCCTCTTCTGTGTACTCTTTGTCCTCGCTGAATTCTTTGTTGTACGCCGTTACGAAGCTCTGGTATTCGCCCGCGTCCTTGATGCCGGCCTTCACCGTTTCCTCGATATGCCCCTCGTTCCACTCGCTCACGTCGTATGGGAAGACGGTGGGTTCGAGCCCCACTTTCTTCACCACTGTGGTATAGAGGTGGCCGCCTCTGACGCCGTGGGTTGTGTTGCCGCTGTTCAGCTTGGCTGTGAACACGTCGTAATTGTTCACGGGGATTACGGTTTCGGGCGAGCTGCCGCCTTCGGGGCTTAGCACTATGGCGTCGATTGTCACGCCGCCCGCCTCCGCGTCGTCGGGGCTTCGCCACTCTATGGGCAGGCACGGCACTATGGCGTCCCACACCGTCGAGCCGTCGCTGTCCTCCGTAGTGCAGGTGGGCAGCCGCCGGTCTTCTTCCTTGACGGCAGCGGTGTCGTAGCCAAGGAGTACCGCGGTGAACGGCGAATCTTCAACATAGTCTTTCCCTTTCCTGTCAATCCGTATAGTGGCGACTTTCCGCTTGAGCTGCAGGAAGACTTTGCCATTGAAGTCCTTGTACCCCTCGCCGCACTTCACGCGCACTACGGCGAAAGTGTGGAAAAAGTTGTTCCGCCCGTATATTGCCTGCCCGATGCCGGCGTAGTTGATGGTCAGGAAATCGATGACCTTCGTCTCCTGTTCGTCGGCGTAGACGCTGACGCCCTCTGGTGTCTCTATGCCCTGCCTGTACGGGAAGTAGCCGAAGTAACGGCCGAGGCGGCTCAGGTCGGCTACGAGGCTGTCGGAAACGAAGCTCGCGCCGTTGTAGGTCATCTTGAGGTTCGTAAAGCCGCTGTCGCCGTCCCCGCTGCTGAGGTTGCCGCCGTCGGAGAAGAAGCCTATCGTGTCGCCCTCGATGAACGGGTTTGTTTTCGTGTTAAGTTCGGGAGCCGGCGGAACAACGGCAGCGGCGGCGGCGAGGGCGGCGGGCGAGGGCGGGACTATTGCCGGAGCGAGGGAGACGCGGGCAGCCCGCTCTGCGGAAAGCCCGCCGTCGGACTGCTCGCAGGCGGCGGCGCACAAGGCGGCGGCAAGGCATACGCCTCCCCATACGGCGAGCCCCGCGCTGCGGCGGGGGCGCTTCATACTGTGTGCGGCATGCTTTATCATCGCTTCCTCGTTTTTCCGCTATTTATTATTCTGTGCCGAACAGCTTTTTCTTGAGTTCATCCAC
>CAZLLM010000083.1:0-5721 GCA_964560405.1 uncultured Prevotella sp. | reverse complement strand
CTTGCGGGTGCGGGAGAACGGACTGGTTTTGCGCGGGCGGCGGGGCGAAGACGCGGGGGACGGGAGGGGGCGGGGCTGTGTCAGCGTTCGTCGCAGGCGTGCCGGGGGTAGTCGATGGTGTAGTGCAGCCCCCGGCTTTCCTTGCGCTCTATAGCCTGCCGCGTGATGAGGTATCCCACGTTTATCATGTTCCGCAGCTCGCAGATGTCGCGCGTGGCTTTCACGCGCTTGAAGAGCTCTTCCGTCTCTTCGTAGAGGATGTCGAGGCGGGTCCACGCCCGGCGCAGCCGGAGGTCGGAGCGGACGATGCCCACGTAGTTTGACATGATCTGCCCGACTTCCCTGACATCTTGGGCCACGAGCACTTTCTCCTCGTTTGTCATCGTGCTTTCGTCGTTCCATTCCGGCACTTGTGTGTTGAAGCCGTAGCCGCCGATGTTGGCCAGGCTGTGGGCGGCGGCGGCCTTGGCGTAGACGACGGCTTCGATGAGCGAGTTGCTTGCGAGCCGGTTGCCTCCGTGCAGCCCTGTGCATGAGCATTCGCCGACGGCGTAGAGCCTTTTTATGGAGGTGCAGGCGTTGAGGTCGGTCTTCACGCCGCCGCAGAGGTAGTGCGCGCAGGGCGCGACGGGTATGTAGTCTTTTGTGATGTCGATGCCTATCGAGAGGCATTTGCTGTATATGTTTGGGAAATGGCGCCGGGTCTCTTCCGGGTCTTTGTGCGTGACATCGAGGCAGACGTGGTCTATGCCGTGTGTTTTCATTTCCTTGTCTATCGCCCGCGCCACGATGTCGCGCGGCGCGAGCGACAGCCGCCGGTCGTATTTCTGCATGAACTGCTCGCCGTTTGGCAGGCGGAGCACGCCGCCGTAGCCGCGCATAGCCTCGGTTATGAGGAATGCGGGGTGCGTTTCGCCGGGATGGTAGAGGGCGGTAGGGTGGAACTGTATGAACTCCATGCCTTCGACGGTGGCTTTGGCGCGGTAGGCCATGGCTATGCCGTCGCCGGTGGCTATGTCGGGGTTGGTTGTCGCCGCGTACACGGCTCCCGCGCCTCCGGTGGCGAGGAGCGTCACCCGCGAGAGGAAGGTGTCGATTTTCTTCGTGTCTGGGTCGAGGATGTACGCGCCGTAGCACTCGATGCCCGGCGTGCGCCGCGTGACTTCCGCGCCGAGGTGGTGCTGGGTTATGATTTCCACGGCGAAGTGGTTTTCCAGTACCTTGATGTTCGGCGTGCCGCGCACGGCCTGCATGAGTCCGCGCTGGATTTCGAAGCCTGTGTCGTCGGCGTGGTGCAGTATCCTGAATTCGGAATGCCCCCCCTCGCGGTGCAGGTCGTATGCGCCGTTTCCCTTCTTGTCGAAGCTCACGCCGTTGTCCGCGAGGAATCTTATGCCTTCGGGCGCTTCGCGCACCACTTTCGCCACCGCCTGGGGGTCGCTTATGTAATCGCCCGCCACGATTGTGTCGTTTATGTGCTTCTCGAAGCTGTCGGACTCAAAGTCGGTTACGGCCGCCACGCCTCCCTGCGCTTTCGCGGTGTTTGCCTCTTCGAGGGCGGTCTTGCAGACGAGGGCCACTTTGCCCTTGCCTTGGCGGGCTGCGTGCAGGGCGTAGCACATTCCGGCGACTCCGGAGCCGATGACAAGGTAGTCGAACTTGCGTATCATTGCGTTTCGCTTTTGCGCCGCACGGAATCGAGGGCCAGGACTGCGGCCGGCGTGCGGGCGATGCGGCAAAACTAACAATAACGGGCGTTTCGGGCGCGTCTGCGCGGCGCGATGATGTAAATTATTTATACCTTTGAGGCCGCAATGTCAAGGTACAGGTTGCTTTTCGGATGTTTTCTTTGCGCTTTCGCGCCGCTTGCGGAGGCGCAGGACACCGCCGCCGTCGCGCCGGAGGCGGAACGCTCCCTCGCCGCCCCCGCTGTAACGGAAGCGCGCCCCGTCCTCCCGGGCGACACGGCGGCGGCCGACAGCCTCATGCCGTGGGCGCAGAGGGTGAGGCTCCGCCTCATGGAAGCCTTGTCCGACGAGCTGTTCTGCACGTCGCAGATAGGGCTGTACGTGTATGACATCACGGCGGACTCCATGCTGTTCGGCTACGGCATGCGGCAGACGCTCCGCCCGGCGAGCACGGAAAAGCTGCTCACCTCCATCACCGCGCTTGACCTGCTCGGAGGCTCTTACCGCTTCGCCACGTCGCTTTACGTGGACGGCGAGGTGAAAGATTCCGTGCTGTACGGCAACGTCTACATAAAAGGCGGCATGGACCCCGCTTTCGGGCATGACGACATGCGGGCTTTCGCCAGTTCGCTGGCCGAAAGGGGCGTGCGCCGCATAGAGGGCGGCATATACGCCGACGTGTCGTTCAAGGACACGCTGAAATGGGGCAGCGGCTGGTGCTGGGACGACGGGCTTGAAAGGCTCACACCGCTGCTTTACAACGGCAAGGACTGTTTCATGCCGGAGTTCTTCAACGCGCTGGCGGAAGACAGCATAAAATCGAGCGGCACGTTCACTTACGCGAAAATGCCGCCCGTGGGCGACGTGTTCTGCCTCGTTACGCGCTACCATACCATAGACCAGATACTCATGCCCATGCTGAAAGAAAGCGACAACATATACGGCGAGTCGCTGTTCTACCAGTTCGGGTCGGAGACGCACGACGAATACGCCACGGCGGAAATGTCGGCCGCCAAGATAAGAGGGCTTATAAACCGGCTGGGCCTTGACGCTTCGCGTTACAGGATCGCCGACGGCAGCGGGCTTTCGCTTTACAATTACGGTTCGCCGGAGCTGCTTGTCAGCATGCTGCGCTACGCGAAGTCCCGTTCCGGCATTTTCGATCACCTGTATTTCGCGCTCCCTATCGCGGGGGTGGACGGCACGCTTGCGCGGAGAATGATAGGCACTACCGCCGAAGGCAACGTGTACGCCAAGACAGGCACGGTCGCGGGGGTCTCAACGCTCGCGGGCTACGCATGGTCGAGCGAAATGCACCTGCTGGCTTTCGCAATCATGAACCAGGGGGTGTTGCGCATCTTGCCCGCGCACATGTTCCAGGATAAGGTGTGCTGCATCCTTACGGAGTGAATGCCGCCAAACCGCCCTCCCGTCTCGGCGGCCTCCCGGCGCGCCGCTCCGCAAGGCTGTCCTGCGGCGGGCTTGAAAACGCAAGGGCATCCGCCCTGTGTTCCTAATAGACCTGACGTAATCTGAAACATTTCTCTCGTGTTTTCCCGGCTGACGGAACGGGCGGGAAAAGGAATACGGGCAGAGGCGCGAAGCGCACGGAATCCTTAACTTTGCCGCAGCCATGCAGCCCGAAGCCGTACTTTCAACGGAAAAAATCAGGTTGTACGCCGCAAGGCTCGGCTTCGATGCCTGCGGCGTATGCCCCGCCGCCCCGCTGGAGCGCCGCGCCGCCGAGCTGATAGACAAATGCGTGGAGGAGGGAAGGAACGCCGAAATGGGCTATCTCGCCCGCAACAGGGAGCTGCGCCTCGACCCGGCGAAGCTCGTCCCCGGCACGAAAAGCATAGTGTCGGTCGCGCTCAATTACTATCCGGGCGAGAAAATGGACGAGGGCGGCTACACGCTTTCCTACCACGCTTACGGCAAAGACTACCATGCGGTGGTGAAAAGCAAGCTCCGCGAGCTGTTCGGGCTTATAAGGGAATCGCTCGGCGCGGCGGGGGAAGGTCTTTCGGGCCGCGCTTTCTGCGACACCGCGCCCGTGGCCGAGCGTTACTGGGCATGGCGCGCCGGAATAGGCTTCACGGGCAAGAACACGCTCCTCATCATACCCGGCAAGGGAAGCTACTTCTTTCTCGGCGAACTGTTCCTGAACGCCCCGGCTGATGTCTACGGCGAGCCCCTTGAAGAACGCTGCGGCGGGTGCGAGCGCTGCCTCGAAGCCTGCCCGACGTGCGCGCTTTGCGCGCCCGGCCTGCTGGACGCGCGGCGCTGTCTGTCGTACCTCACAATCGAGAGCCGGGGCAGCCTGCCCAGTGGAGCGGCGAAAGCTATGCAGTCGTGCGTCTACGGGTGCGACTGCTGCCAGAGGGCCTGCCCGCACAACGGGTCGGCGCGCCCGGCCGGAACAGGCTGCTTCCGTCCCGACGGCAGGCTTCTCGCGATGACAGACAGCGAATGGGAAAACCTTACGGAGGCGCGTTACCGCGAGCTGTTCAGGGGAAGCTCTGTTAAAAGGGCAGGGTACGCCGGGCTTATGCGCAACATCCGCGCCGCCGAAAAGGAGCGGAGAAACGCGGCTCCGAAGGCCGGCGCGGAGCGTCGCGGCGGCGGGAAAAATGCGGCGGAGCCGGCGGCGCCGCGGAACCGGCGGGATGAAATTTAACAACATTAAATTTGGAACATATCAAATAAAGGAATATCTTTGCCCTGACACCTTAGTAAGGATTCCAACGCACGGCGTTGGAGTTCTTTCTGTTTTTTGTCAGTTTAGGAACAGACGGGAAAACGACGGGGACGAACTTGAAACAAAACATAAAAATACCAAGGCTATGGCTTACATGTCACAAGAAGGCTACGACAAAATGGTGGCCAAGCTCCGCCAGATGGAGCTCGTCGACCGGCCGGCGGCATCGGCAACGATAGCCGAAGCGCGCGACAAGGGAGACCTGTCGGAAAACAGCGAATACGAGGCCGCGAAAGAGGCGCAGGCTATGCTCGAGATGAAGATAAGCAAGCTCAAGGCCGCTATCGCGGAGGCCAAGATAATAGACGCGAGCAAAATCAAGAGCGACACGGTGCAGATTCTCTCCACCGTCGAAATCCGCAACGTGAGCAGCGGCGCGAGGATGCGGTACACCATCGTCAGCGAGACGGAAGCCAACCTGCGCGAGGGGAAGATCTCCTCGCAGACGCCCGTGGCGCAGGGGCTGCTCGGGCACAAGGCCGGCGACGTGGTGAAGATAAAGATCCCGCAGGGGACGGTGGAGTTCGAGATAATGAAGATTACAGTGGGATGACGGCAAGTCAGGGAGAAAAGCAAGAGCCATGGCAAGCGTTTTTTCAAGGATAGCGGCGGGCGAGATACCCTCGTACAGATGCGCCGACGACGGCGAGTTCTGCGCGTTCCTCGACATCAGCCCGGTAGCGGCGGGGCATACGCTGGTGATTCCGCGCCGGGAAGTGGACTACATCTTCGACCTCAGCGACGGCGAGCTCGCGAGGATGGCGGTCTTCGCCAAGCGCGTGGCGAGGGCGGTGGGGAAGGCCTTCCCGTGCCGCAAGGTCGGGATGGCCGTGCTGGGGCTTGAAGTGCCCCACGCGCACATCCACCTGATACCGATGCAGTCGGAAAAAGACATGGACTTCCGGCGCGGGAGGCTCAAGCCGACGGAAAAGGAGCTGCGCGCCGCGGCCGCGGCGATAAGCGCGGCCTTTGAGGAGGAGCAGCCCCCCGTCGGCGGCGGGCGAAAGCCCTGCGGTGACACACGGGAAACTCAGGCGGAATGACCAACTGCGCCATGCAGAACGCCAAGGCAGCGAAGAACGACGAGTTCTGCACGCAGTACGGCGACGTGGCCGCCGAAATGTCGGTCTGCCGCGACTGCAACCGCGGCGTGTTCCGCGACAAGACCGTGCTGCTCCCGTGCGACGACCCCGAATGGAGCAGCTTCACGCTCTTCTTCGAGAGGTGCTTCGAGGACTGCGGGCTTAAGAAGATCATCCCCACAAGCTGCGCCCC
>CAZLLM010000082.1:0-5831 GCA_964560405.1 uncultured Prevotella sp. | reverse complement strand
ATGAGAGTTGACTCGAGATTATAAGAGAGTTGGACAAGCCCCCGCACCGCCTCTCATCTGCCCCCGCAAACGCGGGGAAAACACGCCTTGAACTGCCGCAAAAACCGCCGTGGAACTACTGCGAGACAACCTCCGCCGTGTGCGGTTTTTCCGCCCGCGGCTCGCCGGAAAACGGACAGGATGCAAGCGAGAAGCGGAGGAGTTCGCGGGACACGGTGGCGGCGCGGGGGAAAACAGCCCTTAGACCGCCGCGGGAAACGGGAAGCGGGGCGGATGATGTGACTGCGGGCAGTGCCGCACTCCCCTGCGCCGCCGCTTCCCAATGTCGGCACAAACGCCGCCCGCCGATGTGCCTCCGCGCCCGCAAAACGTCAGCGCGCCCGCAGAATATGGCGGCACGGGGGAAACCCGCCTTCCCGCCGCCGCGGAAAACGGGAAGCCGCCGCTGGGAACGCAGATGATGCCGCCGGAAAACGGGAGGCTTACGACGGCAAAGCGGGGATGACACAGGCGAGAAGCGGAACGGGTGCAGGCGGAAACGTAGAGAACGCAGGCGGGAAGCGCAACGGACGCATACGAAAAGCGCACGGCTGCCAGCCGAATATTATAACAAGCTCACTCGCAAGGCGGCAAACGTGCCCAGCAACCCGTCCCCTCCCGCTTTTCCCCGCGGAAAAACCGCCGCTCTCCGCAAAAATCCTCACGCGGCGTTATCATATAATGCGCACCCCACTGAAAACTGCCGCTTTCATCCGTCCCGTTTTCCGCCCGCATCGCAAACGCCTTCTCCTAATGCGCCTCCGCGCCAGCCCGCGAAACACGGCGGCGGCGCGGGAAAAACCTCCCCCAATCCGCCGCTGAAAACGGTAGGGACGCGCTCGGGAAACAGGACGGAACAGGCGGAAAGCGGTCGGCTGCCAACCGCATATTATTGAGTCCCCGCGCAAGGCGGCAAACGTGCCCAGCAACCCGTCCCCTCCCGCTTTTCCCCGCGGAAAAACCGCCGCTCTCCGCAAAAATCCTCACGCGGCGTTATCATATAATGCGCACCCCACTGAAAACTGCCGCTTTCATCCGTTCCGTTTTCCGCCCGCATCGCAAACGCCCTCTCCTAAAATGCGCCTCCGCGCCCGCAAACCGCCGAGGCGGTTTGCGAGAACTCCCGACGGCGCGGGGCTGGCACTTCCCCCGCCTTTCCGCCTGAATCCGCGGTGGAGGGCGGATGCCGCGGAGCCCAGCGTAAATGCCGGGCAGCGCACGGGACGGAAAGCGCGGGACAAAGGGGGCGAAACCCCTCCCGGCGGGGCTTTGAAAGCCGTGCGCAAGAGTTTCCCGGCGGCGAGGGTCTGGCACTTCCCCCCGCGTTTCCGCCTGAAGCCGCGGTGGGGGGGGCGGATGCCGAGGCGGCCAGCGTAAACGCCGGGCAGCGCACGGGACGGAAAGCGCGGGACAAAGGGGCGGGACTCCTTCCGGCGGGGCTTTGAAAGCCGTGCGCAAGAGTTTCCCAGCGGTGCAGGGCTGACGCTTCTCCCGCATTTCCGTCTGAATCCGCGGCGGAGACGGGCACCGCGGCGGCGGGCAGCAAGGCGGTCGCCAGCGGGAACTCCCGGCGGCGGAGGCGGGCGCTTCCCCCGCCTTTCTGCCTGAATCCGCAACGAGAGCGGATGCCGAGGCGGCGACCTGCGGGAATCCCTGCGGCAAGAGGCGGGCGGCTGCGGGGCGCGGGCCGCGAAAACGCGCCGCGCTTTCCGGCAAAGGCTTTATTTTATTACCTTTGCAGCCCCGCGCCTCGTCGCCAATACCGTATTCATGCCAAACGCAAACAACCTCGCCGGAAAGAGAGCGGCGCTGCTGACTCTGGGCTGCAAGCTGAATTTCGCGGAAACGGCCGCGATCGGCGACCGCCTGCGCGAGGCGGGTGTCAGCGTGTCGGAAGACGGGAGGGGTGCGGACATCTGCGTGATAAACACCTGCTCGGTGACGGAGGCCGCCGAGGGCAAATGCCGGCAGGCCATACGCAGGATGGTGAGGGACAACCCCGGCGCGGCGGTGGTGGTTACGGGCTGCTACGCCCAGCTGAGGCCGGAGGCGGTTTCAAGCATCGGCGGCGTGAGCCTCGTAGTGGGGGCGGAGCGCAAAGGGCGCATCGTGGAATGCCTCTCTGACGTTTTCAACGGCGGGAAGCCCGGCTCAGTCCGCGGCGGAGGCCCGCCAGTCTGCCCTGCGGCGGAGATACGGTCGTTTTTCCCCGCGTGTTCGTGTGGAAACCGCACGCGGCACTTCCTGAAAGTGCAGGACGGCTGCGACTATTTCTGCTCTTACTGCGCCATCCCTTACGCCCGCGGACGCAGCCGCAGCCCCTCGACGGCCTCTCTCGTGGAACAGGCGCGGGCCGCCGCTGCGCAAGGCTGCAAGGAGATAGTGCTGACGGGCGTGAACATCGGCGATTTCGGGCGGCCGGCGGGCGAGACTCTCGCGGGCCTGCTGAAAGCCCTCGAAGAGGTGGAGGGCGTGGGGCGTTACAGGATATCCTCCATAGAGCCCGACCTCCTCACCGACGACATAATCTCCTTCTGCTCGGCTTCGCGGAAGTTCATGCCGCATTTCCACATCCCGCTCCAAAGCGGGAGCGACACCGTGCTCAGGCTGATGCGGCGCAGGTATGACACCGCCTTCTTCGCGGGGAGGATCGAGGCCGTGCGCTCCGCCATGCCCGACGCTTTCGTGGGAATCGACGTGATCGCGGGGGCGCGTGGCGAGACTGAAAGGCTTTTCGAAGAAACGTACGGCTTCCTTTCCGCCCTCGACTTCGCGCAGCTGCACGTATTCCCTTATTCGGAGCGCCCCGGAACGCAGGCTCTCAGGATACCGCACGCCGTGCCGCCCGAAGAGAGGCGCGAGCGGGCGCGGAGGCTGGCGGAGCTTTCGGAGAGGAAGCGCAGGGAGTTCTACGGCAAGTACATAGGAACGCGCAGGAAGGTGCTTGCGGAACGCGCCTCCGGCGGGGGAGCGCTCCGCGGCTTCACCGACAACTACATCCGCGTGGAGCTGCAGGGCGCGGGAGGCGGGGCGCGGGGCGGCTTCATCGCGGAGGCACTCCTGACAGGGTTCAGCGAAGACGGGACGGCCCTCACGGGCGAAATGGCGGGGATGGCATGAAGCGCGTGGCAGTCGTGATACTCAATTACAACGGCGCGGAGATGCTGAGGCGTTTCCTGCCGTCCGTCATCGCGCATTCCCCCGAAGCCGACGTGTATGTGGCCGACAACGGCTCGGAAGACGGCTCGCGCGACGCGGTGCGGGAGGAATTCCCCGCGGCAAGGCTCATAGAGCTCGGGCGGAACTTCGGGTTTGCCGAAGGCTACAACCGCGCCCTCGCCCATATCGAAGAGGAATACGCGGTGCTGCTCAATTCCGACGTTGAGACTACCCCCTCGTGGCTCCCGCCGATGCTCCGCTTCCTCGATGCCAACCCCGATGCCGCCGCCTGCCAGCCCAAGGTGCTTTCGTTCAGGGAGAGGGACAGGTTCGAGTACGCGGGAGCCGCAGGCGGGTTCATCGACAAGTGGGGGTACGCCTATTGCCGTGGGAGGGTTTTCGGAACCGTTGAGAAAGACACGGGGCAGTATGACAGCACGGCCGACGTGTTCTGGGCCACCGGCGCCGCTTTCATGGTGAGGAGCAAGGCATATAAGGAGGCCGGCGGGCTGGACGCGGGGTTCTTCGCGCACATGGAGGAGATAGACCTGTGCTGGCGGCTGCGAAGCCGTGGCTTCCGCGTCGCGTGCGTCCCCGAAAGCCGCGTGTATCACGTCGGCGCCGCAACCTTGCGGAAAGGCGACCCTCGGAAAACCTACCTTAACTTCCGCAACAACCTCCTGATGATTTACAAAAACGCCCCTGACAGGCGGCTCGCGAGCATACTGCGCTTCCGGGCGGTTTCCGACAACGCCGCGGCGCTGAAATTCCTCCTCTCCGGCGACGCGGAGGCTTTCCGGGCGGTGCGCAAGGCGCGGCGGGATTTCAAGTCCTTGCGCGGGGAGTACGCCGAAGCGCGGCGCGAGAACCTGCGGCGGACGGTTGTCGGGGACATTCCGCAAATGCTCGGCGGCAGCGTCCTCTTCCGGTATTATCTCAAAGCGCGGCGCACATACTCTTCGTTGCAATGACCGAGCCCGCCCTGTATCTGATACCCACGACGCTCGGCGGCACGGCGGCCGGGCTTGTCTTCCCGCCGGCGAACCGCGAGATAATATCGGGGATAAGGCATTTCATCGTCGAGGAGGAACGGGCGGCGAGGCGTTTCCTGAAATCCATTGACAGGAACGCCGACATCAGCTCGCTCGCGCTTTACCCTATGGGCAAACACTCTGATGCCGCTGCATATCCCGGATACCTGCAGCCCATCCGCCAAGGCTGCGCGGTGGGGATGCTCAGCGAGGCGGGCTGCCCGGCCGTCGCCGATCCCGGTTCGGCTATCGTGGCTTTGGCGCACAGGGAGAACATAAAGGTGGTGCCGCTCGTAGGCCCCTGTTCCGTGCTTCTCGCGCTGATGGCTTCGGGGATGAACGGCCAGAGCTTCGCTTTCAACGGTTATATGCCTGTCGGCGAAGAGGAGGCGCTGTGCGCGCTGCGCCGTCTCGAAGCCCGTGCGTTAAAGGAACGGCAGACGCAGATATTCATTGAAACGCCCTACCGCAACAGGCGGCTCGTCGCGCTGCTGCTCAGAGCGTTGAAGCCCGGCACACGCCTTTGCATAGCAGCCGCCCTGACGTGCGGGGGCGAATACGTGCGCACGCAGACAGTCGCGGCCTGGCGCGGCGCGGAAATCCCCGATTTGAGCCGCACGCCCGCCGTTTTCTGCATAGGCGGATAAGCATGCGCGCCCCCGCCGGCAATGCGCGGATAAGATTTGTCGTAAATGCAAATATTGTTGCAGGGCGATGCAAAGAAGCACCCCTTTGGGATAATCCCGGACAAGTCGGATTTATTTGGAAACGGAATTATGCAATTAAGACTTGTGCAGTCTCATGCCGCGGATGCGAGCCGCCAAGCCGGGGGCTGGAGGCGGTTCGGGGCGTTGCGGGATGCCGTTTTCCCGCCGCGCATTTCCCGCTTCCCGCCCGCTTCCCGCTCGCTATTGCTTGCTACTTCTCCATTTTCCGCTTGCACCCTTCCCGCTTCCGCCCGCGCCCTTTGCATTTTTCCCCTGCGACTGTTCCGCTTTTACCGACGTGCTTTCTGTTTTTCCGCGGCGGTTCGCGGGTGCGTTTTTCCTGCGTTACCGCCGCCGACGGAAAGGCTATGCGGGGGATTGTCCAACTCTCTTATAATCTCATGTCAACTCTCATATAAGAGTGTTTTAATTCTCTTATAAGAGCGTGAAAATTGTCTTATAAGACAATTGGCATTTTCTTATAATCGTTGATTATCAATAAGTTGCGAAATCCGCTTTCCGTCGGCTCGCGGAGGTCGTTTTCAGCGGTTCAGATGCCGTTTCCGCTGGCTGCGGCGGGCGGTTTGGGGCGGCGATGTCGCGGAATAAAGCGGCGGAAGGCGGTTTGCTGGGTGCGCTTTGTTTCGCGGGTGCGAGAGGAAGGACTGATTTGCGGGGTCGAACGGAAAATTGGGCGGGCGAAATGGGAAATGGAATAATCGCGGTCGGGAAACGGAGCGGCGGCGACGGCAGGATAAGTATGCGAGGATGGCGGACTAAGGGGCGCACCTGCCTTGCTGATGGGCGATGCGGGCGGTTTGCGGGCGCGCTTCGCCTTGGGGTGCGGGAGAACGGGCTGGTTTCGCGGCAGTGGGAGGGAAACAGAACGGTCGCG
>CAZLLM010000081.1:2864-5837 GCA_964560405.1 uncultured Prevotella sp. | reverse complement strand
GAGACCGCCCGCGCTTCGGGGGAAAACAGCTAATTTTGCAGGCGCAAAGGCTTGGAGGGCGCAAGGCATGGGCGGAAAAGACGACAGGGAGAGGAGGAACCTCGTAGTGTACAGGGCCTCCGCGGGTTCGGGCAAGACATTCACGCTTGTCTCGGAGTACCTGTCGCTCGCCATAAGGGAGAGCCTCGCCGCGGGCGGGGGCGCGGGGGCGCGGGGGCGGGGCTTCGGGCGGACGCTCGCCGTAACGTTCACGAACAAGGCTACGGCGGAGATGAAGACGCGCATACTCGACGCGCTTTACGACATCTCGCACGGGCGGCGGGGCGGCGCGGGCTACTCGGCGAAAATCAGGGAGCTGCTCGGCGGGGCGCTTTCGGAGGAGGCGGCGGCGCGCGCTGCGGGCGACGTGCTGCGGGGCGTGCTGCACAACTATGACAGCTTTGACGTGAAGACGATAGACTCGTTCTACCAGGGCATAGCGGGCGGCATAGCGCTCATGGCGGGCCTCGGCTCCGGCCTCGAGACGCGCACGGACGAGGAGGCGGCGACGGACAGCGCGGTGGAGAGGATAGCGGGCGGCGCGGCGGCGGCGGACGGCGCGGAGGGGGAGCGGCGGCTCCGCATGCTGTACAGGTACATAGAGGACCACATAGAGGAGGAGGCGTCGTGGGACTTCCGGCGCGACCTGAAGGAGTTCGGGCGGAACGTCTGCCGCGAGGCCTACATGATGAACGCGGAGAGGGCGAGCGCCTTCTTCGACGGGGAGGAGGCCGACAGGTACGCGGGCGCGATACGCGCGCTGGCGCGGGGCTGCGCGGAGGAGGCGGGGCGGCTGGCCGACGGCTTCATGAAGACGGCGGAGAGGCTGGGGGTGGGCCCCGGCGACATCAAGGGCGGGGACAGGCTGTACGGCTACCTGCGCGCGCTGAGGGAGGGGGACCTGAAAGGGGCGGAGAAGGCGAGGACGAAGACGGTGGCGGGCCTGGCCGAGGGGCCCGGGGGCTGGACTTACGCGGAGAGGGACAGGCGCTACGACGGGAGCAAGGCGCGGGCTATAGGGGAGGAGCTGTTCCCCGCGTTCCGCGAGGCGGAGCGGAGGCTTGAAGCCCTGCGGCGCGAGGCGAACAGCGCGGAGCTGACGCTCGCCAACATGAACGACATGCGGATGCTCTCGATGATAGACGAGGAGGTGAAGCGGGAGTCGCGGGAGAGCGGGCGCATCCTGCTGGCGAAGAGCCTCGAGCTGATAAGGAACGCGATACGTAGCGAGGAGGACGCCTCTTTCGTGTTCGAGCTGGCGGGGAAGCGTTACAGCCACGTGATGCTCGACGAGGCGCAGGACACGTCGCGGATGCAGTGGGGCAACCTGAGCGGCTTCCTGCTGAACGTGGTGTCGGAGGCTGGGGGGCGCAGCGTAGTGGTGGGCGACGTGAAGCAGAGCATATACCGCTGGCGCAACGGCGACTGGAAAATCCTCGCGGGCCTTGCGGAGGAGGGCGGCGGCGGGCTGTTCCGCGGGAAGACGGAGGTGCGGACGCTGCCGTCGAACCGCCGCAGCGCGCCGGCGATAGTGAGGTTCAACGGCGCGTTCTTCACGGCGGCGGCCGCGGCGCTCGACGCGCGCGTACCCTCCTACTGCGGGAATACGGGGCGGCGGCTCTCGGCCCTGTACCGCGACGCGGCGCAGGAGCCCGCTCGGGGCGGGGCGGGCGGCTATGTGCAGATAGACATCATAGAGCCCGAAGGCGGGGGCGGAAGCCGGGGGCGCGGGGGCGCGGGGCTTGAAAGGGCGCGGCTGGACATACTGGCCGCGAACATAGCCCGGCTGCACGACGGCGGCCTGCCCTATTCGCGGATGGCCGTGCTTGCGAGGCGGAACAGCGAGCTTGCGGCTGTGGCGGAATACGCGAGGGAGAACGGCCTGCCTTACAAGATAAACACGAGCGAGGCTTACAGCGCGGCGGGCGCGCGGAGCGTGAGGATGATAACCGCGGCGATGAGGGCGGTGCACGGGCACGCGAGGAACGCCCCCGACGCTCTGAGCGCCTTCTACCTCGCCCGCGAATGCGCGAGCCTCGAGCAGGGGGACGCCTTCGACCCGCAGGAGTTCTACGGCGGCGCCGCGCCCGCGCCGGAGCATGGGGCGGGCTTGCTGCCGGAGGGGCTCGCGAGGAACATGGATTACCTGTCGGAGCTTCCCGCGGGACAGCTGGCGCTGGAGCTCGCGGACATACTCGGAATAGGGAGGACAGGAAACGAGAGCGCGCACATATACAAGTTTCTTGACTACGCTGACGGCTACCCGCCGGAGGACGCCTGCGACATAGGCAAGTTCCTCGAGGACTGGGAGGCGGAGGCTCCGAAGCAGAAGATAACCGTAACCGAGCCTGACGGGATAACGGCCATGACGATACACTCGGCGAAAGGGCTGGAATTCCACACTGTGTTCGTGCCGTTCTGCGACTGGAAGCTCGTGCCGGACAGCGGGCGCGGCCTGATGTGGTGCGTCCCGAAGGTGAAGCCTTACAGCGAAGCCCCGCTGCTGCCCATCGACTACCGCCAGAAGGCCAAGGACAGCATATACGCCGAAGACTACGGCGAGGAGAATTTCGACATCCTCGCCGACAACCTCAACATGCTGTACGTGGCGTTCACGCGCCCTAAGGCGAACCTCTTCGCGGAGCTGGCCGCGCCCTCGCGCTCCGGGGAGGCGAAGATAACGGGCGCAAGGATTTCGGACACCGTAGCCGAAGTGGCCGGCGGCGCCGCCTTCCGCGAAAGCGCCCGCATGGAGGCGCGGCGGCTGGAGACGGACGCGGAGGGCGCGGCTTACGTCGAGAGGATGAGCTGCGGCGAGCCTGACACGCGCTGCGAGGAGGAGGGCGGCGAGGCGGGCCGCTTCTCCCTGCGGGGGGAAAGCACGGACGTGCCTTTCGGCACTCAGGCCGGATGAAAAGCCCGCCCGGCGCGGAC
>CAZLLM010000081.1:0-2764 GCA_964560405.1 uncultured Prevotella sp. | reverse complement strand
GCGGGGCGGACACGCAGGCGCAGCGCGGCGGACGCCAAGCGAAAACACAATGACATGAGAGACACATTCCTAAAATCGGTGGCGGCCGACCTCGTGAGAACCTGCGGCGCGGACCTCAGCGGCCTCACCGTGGTGCTTCCTTACAGCGCGCCGATAGCGAACATCTCGAAATACCTGTTCGACGAGACCAACGAGAGCCTCGGCAAACCGGCGTACACCACAATGGCCGGGCTGCTGCGGCGGGCCTCCGGGCTGGAAACGCCCGACGAGCTGCGCCTGCTGTGCTCGCTCTACTTAGCGTACCGCCGCGTCTTGCAGCGGAAAGGGGCGGGCGAGGCGATGGAGTTCGGGGAGTTCTGCCAGTGGGGGGAGATGATACTGAACGACTTCAACGACACGGACAAGGAGCTGGCCGACGCGAGGCTTCTGTTCAGGGATGTCTCCGCCGTGAAAAGGATAAGCGCCGAAGACTTCCTTGACGAAAACCGCAAGGCGGCGCTTATGGAGTTCTTCAATTCGTTCATGCTCTCGGCGGACAGCAGGCTGAAGGAGAAATACCTCGCCTTCTGGAACATCCTCGCCGACATATACGACGAGTTCGGCGAAACAAGCCTCGCGGAGAAAACGGCCTGCGAGGGCGCGGCGTTCAGGAAGGGGCTGGAAGCGATGGAAAAAAGGCTTCGCGACGGCGCGGGGAAGTACGTGTTCGTGGGCTTCAACGCTTTGTGCGGGGCGGAAAGGGAGCTGATGCTGCACTGCATGCGACAAGGCAAGGCCTTGTTCTACTGGGATTACGACACGGCGTATTGCGACGGCGTGAACGAGGCCGGGCTATTCATGGCCGGCAACCTGAAGACTTTCGGCAACAAACTCGGCAGGGAGCATTTCGGCAGCTTCGGGCGGCGCGGCCGCGTCCGCATAATAGAGTCGCCCACGAAAAGCGGGAGCGTCTATTATGCGCGGAAATGGCTGCGGGCGATTGCGCCCGAAGAAAGGGGGAACGCCGTAATCGTGCCCGCCGACACAGGCGCCCTGCCTATGCTCCTGCACTGCCTGGAAGGCGCGCCTGACTGCGGGTTCAACGCGAAGCGCCCCGTTTATGCCACGGCGGCATACGCCTGCCTGATGAGGCGCGCCGAAGCCGCCGCTGACAAGCTCGCGGGCAAGGGGAGCGGGAACGCCGTCCCGGAGTTCCTGCTCGAAGTGAAAGACGGAATGGAAAGGTTCGCCGACGGGTTCGGCACCGGCATGGAGCCTGCGGGCACAGTGAAGTCGCGCCGCGCCGCGCTGGAGACGAAGGCGTGCGAGTTCATTTTGAAAGCAATCGGCGAAATCAAGGAACTCGCTGACAGCGGCCTGCTCGCGACAGACGCGAGGACGGCGAAGTCGCTGTTGCAGCGGCGAGTGCGCGGCGGGCTGCTGGAAGCGGAAGCCGGACGCGGCGCGGCATACGGCAGGACGGACATAGCCGCGCTAAGCGACACGAGGCTCTTTGACTACGACAACGTGCTGGTGCTGGGATGCAACGAGGGAAGCCTGCCGCACTCGCGCCGCGTCCCGTCGTTCATACCCAACCACATCCGCGCCATATACGGCCTGCCGACCGTAGAAAGCCGCAACGCAGTGAGCGCATACAACTTTTACCGCCTGCTGCAGCGGGCCGGCAACGCCGCGCTGCTTTACGTCTCGGCGCAGCCGGGCCTTAATAGCCGCGAGCCCTCGAGGTTCGTGTTGCAGATATTGGGGGAGGACAAAATACCTTTCAAGGCGGAACGGATAACCTGCCCCTCCGACGCTTGCAGGCCCGCGCCTCCCGAAGTGCGGAAGACGCCCGCGATGCTCGCCCGGATGCTAAGCCTCGAAGCCACGTCGCTGTACCAGTACATCCGGTGCCCGCTCATGTTTTATTACTCTAAGGTGGCGGGTGTCCGTCCGCCCGACCCCGACGCGAGCAAAACGCCCGCCAACCTGTTCGGCACGCTTTTCCACAAAGCCATGCAGCTTTTCTACGAGTCGGAATGCGGCGAAGGCCTCATAACCGCAGAAACGCTGCGGAGAGCGCTGAAAGACGGCGGCGCGGAGCTGGAGCCGTTCATCCGCAAGGCGTTCGCCGACAGCGGCGTCCCCGAAAACGCCGTAATACGGAAAGTGGTCAGGGAATACATGGGGAAAATCATCGCCTACGACATGCGCAACACGCCGTTCCTTATCCGGCGGCATCTGACCGAGAGATTCCTGTACACAGACATTCAGGTCAGGACGAAACAGGGGCAGACCGTAACGGCGAGGGTAGGCGGGAAATTCGACCGCGTGGACAGGATAACCGTGGACGGCAGGGAAATAACGCGCGTGGTGGACTACAAGACAAGCCGTTGGAAAAAACAGCTCGAAGCCAAGGATATGCAGTCGGTGTTCGGGCGGCCGAAGAGCGACAAGCATTACGACTACATATTCCAGACGTTCCTTTACAGCCTCGCGCTTCTCGACAGGGTACGCAACCAGCCCGGCGAGGCCGCGGCCGTAGCCCCGGCGGTGTTCTTCATGACCGCGAGCGCGAAAGACAGCTTCGACCCATACATACTCTACGGCGGCGGCAAAGAGCGGCTGCTCGACTTTTCCGCCGTGGAGGGCGAATTCCGGGAGTGTCTGCTGGAGCTCTTGCAGGAGATGTTTGATATTGAAACCCCTTTCCGCGAAGGGTATCCGGATTCGTGCGGCTTCTGCAGTTACAGGCTGCTCTGCGGCAAATGACAGCCGCGGCGCA
>CAZLLM010000080.1:0-5842 GCA_964560405.1 uncultured Prevotella sp. | reverse complement strand
AAGGGATTTTAAGTCCCTCGTGTCTACCGATTCCACCATTCGAGCGCCATACATTGCAAAGGTATCGTTTTTTCCGCAAAGCAGCAAAAGCACAGTCCGAAACGCGCATACATTTCCTTATAAGGACGATGCAGCCAGTGTTTGCCACGTACGAATACAAGCGGCGCAATCAGTTGTTTATTGCGAGCGTATTCCGGGCGTAACTCACGCGGTAGCGCAGGAGTTTCCGCCCTTTCCCGCCTTCGGTAACGATGCCTTCGTTGTTCAGGTCGTAGGCGCGTTGGCAGTAACCGCATTCAGCCCACCCGTTTCCCTCTATTCTCATAGAGTGCGCTTTGCTATCGTTGTACCAGCAGTTGGGGCAGGCGCGATCATAACATACTACGGGATAATCGGCCGCGCCTATCTCGTTGAATGCGGCACGTCCGACGATGAATCCGCCTATGCTTTGGAAAGTTTGGTAGACGGCCGTTGCTGTGCGGTTTACCTGCGCCGTGCCTGCAGACGAAGCGAAATGGTAGAATTTCGGATCAGCCCAGATTTCGCAGAACTCGCCGAAACCGTTGAGTGCGCCCTGCAATGGTGGCACCGATGTTACGGGAGAGAAAGTAAACGAGGCACGCAGACTCGAATACCTGCTTTCCGTTGTGTCATCGGTGCAGCCTGCTGCCGCCAGCGCCAAAGCTGCGATGAAATATATTTTGAAATACATGATTTGCATTTTAGATTGTATCAGACATGTTTCCCGCTTTGCCGCCATGCGGCTGTGAAACTGTGGTGTCAAAACCTGTGAGAAGCCTGCGCTCGGCGTTTTCGGCACGCTCAAAGTCGAACTGCTTAATTGTTTCCGCCATAAGACGGGATATTTCCTCGTTGCACAGGCAACCCATGCTGCCAGCGTGGGTGTGGCGTATTCGCTTGTTGGGAACAAAACTGCCGGCCTCGATTTCGAAGCCTACCTGTCTGTACGCGTCACGGAAAGATGCGCCCGCCAATACACGTCGGTTCACTTCTTCTACAGAGAACATAGCGTCGTAGCGCGGGTCATCGGCGATATGACTGTTCACTTCGGCACGTGCGATAATGTATGCAGCCATATCGAGGCAATCTGTCAGTTCTCCGAACGACGGCATGAAGATTTCTTTTATCAGTTGCAGATCACGCGAATATCCAGAGGGAAGATTGTTCATTATTGCCGTTATCTGCGCGGGCAGGGCTTGGAGCTTATTGCTTTTCGCTCGAATGAGTTCGAACACGTCAGGGTTCTTTTTGTGTGGCATAATGCTTGAGCCGGTAGTGCATTCAGTCGGCAGGCGGATGAAGCCGAAGTTCTGCGAGTTGAACAAGCAGGCATCAGAAGCTAGCTTGGAAAGGGTACCGGCGATTCCTGACAAAGCGAAGGCGATGTCGCGCTCCGTTTTGCCGCGTCCCATTTGGGCGTATACCACATTGTAATCCATCGAGGCGAAGCCGAGCAGATTGGTGGTCATCTGCCTGTCAAGAGGGAACGACGAGCCGTATCCCGCCGCCGAACCCAAAGGATTACGATTTGTTATGCGGTAAGCCGCGAGGAGTATCTGCATATCGTCGACAAGGCTTTCGGCAAATGCGCCAAACCACAGACCAAAGCTGCTGGGCATGGCTACCTGCATGTGGGTATAGCCTGGCATTATCACGTCTTTGTGCTTCTCGCTCTGCTGTTGCAGCACATTGAACAAGCGTAGCACGGCTTCCGCTACAGCGTGTATGCCGGCACGGGCGTAAAGTCGAAGGTCTACAAGCACCTGGTCGTTGCGCGAACGTCCGCTATGTATTTTCTTGCCAGCATCGCCTAACTTGCGCGTGAGCATAAGCTCCACTTGCGAATGAACGTCTTCCACGCCTTCCTCTATGATAAACTTGCCCTCATCTGCAAGACGGCAGATGCCGCGCAGTTCTCTGAGGAGGGTTTCGAGCTCGCCGACAGAGAGCAGTCCTATGCTTTCGAGCATCATGATGTGAGCAATTGAGCCCAAAGCGTCATATTTGGCTAAGAGAACGTCAAACTCGCGGTCACGCCCTACGGTGAAGCGTTCTATTTCCTTGTCCAACCGGACGTTTTTTCCCCACAGTTTGGTTGTCATAAGCATTATGTTTCAGATTTTGCCGTAAGGCAACGATGCAAGAACGGTAGCTATCCGCTCTGCTGCGACTGCGGCGTATTTGTCGGCTATGCCTTTTATGAAAAAATTCAGTGTCGCGCCCAAGGTGACCTTCATTTTGCATAAATGCTCACCCGACGGGAGCAGCTGTATCCACAGGCATGCGGCCACGGGCGCGTCTTGCGCTTCGAACTTTACCAGCTTTGGAGCCTCACATTCGGTTATTCTCAGACCTATTTCGCCTGCCATGGGCACGGCCACCTTTACGCTATCGGCAGTTAACATCATACTGTCAAGAGCATCTTTTATCTGCCTTGCCTTGTCGGCAGGAATTTGCGATGCAATCAGTTCCTTATTCGCCGGATTTTTGAAAAAGTCGCGTACTCTCACGAGGTTATTCAGATTGGAAAGTTGCGAGTAAACGATGTCGCAGTCATAGGGTATCGTCTTTATCTGGCTTTCATATTTTGTAATGCTCATATTTTTATCAGTTGAGAATGTCAGTGTTCCATAGGGAAAAGAAACAACGCGGGAGACTCACTCCGCGTTCCATTGGGAGGGATTGCTCCGCCATTTGTTCAAAGCGGGGATGTCTTCGGCATTGATGCCGCCTTGCCGCAAGGCCGTCCTGATTACAGCCTCGTAGTTTGTAAGGGAGATAAGCTCCACGTCGGCTTCCGCGAAGGCTTTTTCCGCGACTTCGAACCCGTAGGTGAAAGAAGCAACCATGCCCAGCACTTCGCAACCAGCATTGCGGACGGCTGCAACGGCTTTCAAGCTGCTTGCGCCTGTGGAAATCAGATCTTCGACCACGACTACTTTCATGCCCGGTTTCAGATCCCCCTCAATAAGGTTTCCCAGTCCATGGTCTTTCGGCTTCGGTCGCACGTAAGCGAAAGGCAGCGCCAGCTGGTCTGCCACTAACGCACCCTGGGCTATTGCTCCGGTAGCGACCCCTGCGATTGCTTCGACTTGGGGGTATCTCTCTGCCGTAATGCGGCTCAGTTCAAGTTTCACCAATGTGCGCAGGCGAGGGTGCGACAAAGCCTTGCGATTGTCGCAGTAGACAGGCGACTTCCAGCCCGAAGCCCACGTGAAAGGCTTTTCTGGCCGTAGTATAATAGCTCGGATTTTCAGAAGTTCCGCCGCCAAGATATTTTCAAGTGTTTCCGTCATAACGGTATGTTTGGTTGGTATTCAAGTCCGTTGTCAGCTGTCCTTCCCCATCGCCCGAACAGGCGGCCTTGCATCAGGAATGACACCTCTTTTCCCGCGGAAAGCACGAGTATCGTACAGTTTGCAAGCGATGGCGTAGATTATAAACGCTGAAACCAGCCCGGCAAGCATGTCGATGAGGTAATGTGCCTGTATGTAGACTGTCGACAAGCAAAGCAGCGCGTAAAAAGGCAGCATCAAGAGAGCCGCTTTCGAGTTTGTTTTGTACGTAAGCATCAGCAGTATTGTGCTTATCCCGACGTGCGAGCTCGGAAACGCCGCCGTAGGGTATTCTCCTCCTTCCTGCGCCAGTTCCACAAGGTACTGGAACAGTCCCCCCTCTTGCGGCTTGGGCAGCATTTCCGTGTGTGCGCGGAAATAGTGTCCGACATCGGGGAATATCCCTGCGCGTATGTTGTCAAGCCCTGCCGCCTGAAAGTAATATTGCGGCCCGGCTACGGGCAGGAACATGAATATAAGGGAATAAATCAGGAACGAGCAGACTATTATGAACGTCGCTTTTTCAAAATAAGTGTAATGCCTGAAGAAAGTCCACAACACCACGAAGAAAATCATGGGATAATAGGAAAAATAGCCGAGATTGAAGATTTCCGACCAGAATATTCCGCCGAGCTTCTCGCTGAAAAGCAGTGAGGGCTGGCAGCCGAACATGGCTTGTTCCGCTTTCGCGAAAATGCTGTCAAGGTTCGGGAATACCTGCGAGAAGAGATATGTGTCAGAATACCAGTAACCCAGCAGGGCAATCTGGAAAGCCGTGCGCAGGAAAAAGGTAAGCCTGCACGCACGGTATCTGTACAGCGCCGCAAGCGCGGCGATGCCTGCAAGTACGGCGGCACGGCCCGCAAGCATTCTGGCAAGGCAGGGGATCTCGCTTTGGCAGATAACCGCCACTGACGCGGAGAACACCGCGTAGATTACGGCCAGCTTTTCAACGCCCAGCAGCCCCCGGCGGCGTTCATGCCTCTGTAGAAGTTCTCTCAAATCCATTTTTCTTCCTTATACCAAGCCACAGTCTCTTCCGTCCCGCGCCGGAGGCTGTACTTAGGGCGGTAGCCGAGCTCCTTTACCGCCGCGCTGATGTCGCACTGCCAGTTGCGTTGCTTCATTATCCTGTATTTGTCGAGGTTGAGCGTGGAAACCCTGTTTGCCAGCGCGGACACGAATTGCGACACGGCGCATACGGCATACAACGCCCAAAGAGGGGCGGTGAGGCGCGCTACGTGCTTCACGCCCATAGCGTTCTGCAGCAGCCGTCCGAAAGTGCGGCTGCTGTATGTGCGACCGTCGCTTATGAGATATGTTCTTCCCGCGGCCTGCCTCTCTATCGCCGCGAATACGGCGTCCGCCAAATCCTTGACATAGACGAAAGTTATCTCCTGCCTTTTGAAGCCGGCGGCGAAATCCGCGTGCCTTCTTATGCTTTTGGCCATAAGGAAATAGTCGCGTTCACGCGGTCCGTACACCCCCGTAGGGCGGAAAATCACGCACGGGAAGCCGTCGAGCGAGCGCAGAAAGCTTTCAGCGGCGGCTTTGCTCATACCGTAGGCCGTGTTGGGCTGCGGCGTGTCGTCTTCGCGCAGCGGGCGGTGCACCACCTCGTCAAGCCCGCCTTGCAGGCCGGGAGGGACAAAGGGCTTATGCGGTTCGGAGGGCTGCTCCCGGATTGCGCCGAATACGCTGAGAGAGCTGATGTAGACAAACAGGCGCGGTTCCGCTTCCGCTTCGCGCAGAGCGTTTGCGAGGTTGCGCGTGCCTTCGAAGTTCACGGCGAAGAAGTCGCGGCGGTGCCGGCTTTTTGTAATCCCCGCAGCGTGTATCACAACATCCCACGCCCCGAAATGTTCCTTCGCCTCAACGAACTGACGCCTCATGGCCTCCTTGTCGCCCAAGTCGAGCGTGATAAACCGTATCCGCCCGTCGCGCAGGTAGCGGCGGCTGCTCGCGCCGCGCACCCCCGCCCATACGTCCGCCCTTTCGCTGAGAGCTTTCTCCACGAGAAAGCTCCCTATAAAGCCGCTGGCGCCTGTTACGAGGATGTTCATCTTGCTGCAAGGCTGGGCGGCTTTCCGCCGTCCGTATGCAAAGTTAAAAACTTTTCGGAACAGCACCGTTAAGGCCCGCATGATTGGGAAGCAGCACCCGTCCTTATACAGAAACCGGACGGCGCGCGCAGACAACGGCGCATCCCGGATTCGCAAAGAGGCCGCCGGACGGGGACGGCGCGGCAGGCTTCATCACGGCGGCGAAACACGGGGAGGCCTTCAAGTCCGCTGCGGAGACTCACGGAGACTGGCGGGGTGCATGCCTGCAGGAAACCGCGCAAGCGCGGCGGGCGTTCCGGCAACGGCAAGGACGGCGGGGACAGGCCGGATGGCGCGCGGCATGCCAAAGACCCCCGCAACCCGCAGGAATCCGCCTGCACCCGCTGAAACCACCGTCGCGCCTCCTCATCCTGCCGCTCTCGC
>CAZLLM010000079.1:0-5853 GCA_964560405.1 uncultured Prevotella sp. | reverse complement strand
CGGTTGATGTAGCCGATGCCGACATACGGGGAGATGTTCCAGACGCGGGTGTCGCTGTATCCGCAGAACATGTTCGAGAAATTGAACATCACGTCCTCGTGGAGATTCCAGAAAGAGAAAGAATGGTGGTTGCCGGAGCTTACTACGGCTTTCGCCCAGTCGAGCTGGAACTTGGTGCGGAGGCCGATGACGGGGGTGAACCACTTTCCTACCGCGATGTTGAAGCCGAAGTCGCCGCGCTCTGCGCTGAAGGGGTTCTTGTTCCCGAGACGCTCCTGGTTGGAGTATGCCGCGTTGAAGTCGCCGCCGAGCTGGATGTACCAGTTGGACCAGAACGAGTTTGTAGCAACGCTGTACTTTTGCGTAGGAATTTCGTATTCCTGCGCCATCAGGTTTGTGGTCAAGCCCACAACCGCAAGTGCTAAAATCAACTTTTTCATAAATACAGAATTTAATGTATTAAAAATTTCCTTAACACGTATTGTATTTCCCTTCCGTTACGCTGTTACCGCCGGGCGACACGCCACAAGCGCAAGCAAAAGTAGCAAATATTCGATACAAGCGCGCTTTTTTTGTGAAGAAAAATCAAGAAAGCCGAATTTTTCTTTGTTTTTTCAGTTCCGGCATGTCTTTTTACGCCTGTCAGGAGAACAGTTTTTCTATCTTCTCCTGCGGGATGATGACGATAACGGGCTTTCCGTCCGGCGTGTAGTTAGGGCATTCCGTGGCGAAGAGGTCGTTGATTATCGCGTTCATTTTCTGGTTTGAGAGCGCCGTGTCGGGGCGTATCGCCACGTCGCGGGCGAGGGTGAGCGCGATTCGGGCGTTCATCTCGCTTTTCACGCCGCCGCTTCCGGCGATGTCGTCGAGAACGTCGCGCAAGAGCGCGGCGGCGTTCACAGATTCGGTGTCCGTGGGTATGGCGTTTACGGCATAGCTGCCGTTGCCGAGGTCTGAGAGGTCGAACCCGGCGGCAAGGATGTCGTCGGCCGCCTTGCCCAACGCCACGCGCTGCTGCGCCGTGAGCTGAATGATTTCAGGGAACATGATGCGCTGCTGCATGGCTTGCCTCCCGGAGAGCAGGGCGCGGTATTTTTCGTAGAGTATGCGGATGTGGGCGCGGTACTGGTCGATTATCATCAGACCCGACTGCACGGCTGTGACGATGTATCTTTTTTTGTACTGGTAGTGTTCGAGCGCCTGCCCCGCGGCGGCTTCGAACAGGCTTCCGCCGTCCTGCGGCGGGGTTCCCCCGTCCGCGCCGGCGAGGGCGGCATTTGCCGCGGCTTCGCCTCTGCGCGTCACGCCTTCGTAGAGCTTTTCCCAGCCTCTTGCGGGAGAGGGCCTCGCACCGGCGGAAGCCGCCTTGAAAGGGTCGTAGTCTCCGGCGAGCGATATGCGCGGAGGCGGCACTCTTTTAGCGGGGTCGTAAGCGGGTATGCCGCGTTCGGGGGCGGGGCCGAAATCTATGGCAGGCACGGCGTTGAATTTTCCGAGGGATTCCTTTACGGCGGCCATCAGTATCTGGAAGACGGCCTGTTCGTCCTCGAACTTGATTTCGGTTTTGGTAGGGTGTATGTTCACATCGATACGCCGCGGGTCGACTTCGAAGTAAATGAAATAGCACACCTGTTCGTCGGAGGGTATGATGCGCTCGTATGCGTTGGAGACCGCGCGGTGGAAGTAAGGATGCCGCATATAGCGTCCGTTGGCGAAGAAGAACTGCTTCGCGCCTTTCTTCCTCGCGCTTTCGGGAGTGCCGGCGAAACCGCTGATGCGGACGAGCGACGTGTCCACCTCTAACGGCAGCAGCTGCTGGTTCATCTTTTTTCCGAAGATGTCGGCAATGCGCTGGAGGCGCGAGCCTTTGGGGAGGTCGTGTATGGCGTTGCCGTCGCTTTTGAGAGTGAAGCGCACGTCGGGGTGCGCCAGCGCTATGCGCTCGAACTCGGAAATGATATTTACAAGCTCTGTCTGGTTTGACTTGAGAAAGCGTCGCCGCGCCGGCACATTGTAGAAGAGGTTTCTGACGGTGAAGTTCGCTCCCGCGGCACAGTTCACCGGCCGCTGCCCGGTAACTCTCGAGCCGGCGAGCGATATGCAACACCCTAATTCCTCGCCTGCGGCGCGTGTGCGAAGTTCCACTTCGGAAACGGAAGCGACAGAAGGCAGAGCTTCCCCGCGGAAGCCCATGGTATGAAGCGCGAAAAGGTCGGAGGCTTCTTTGATTTTCGAAGTGGCGTGGCGTTCGAAAGCCATGCGTGCGTCGGTTTCCGACATGCCGCAGCCGTTGTCAACAACCTGTATGCTTGTCTTGCCCGCGTCAATCACCATGACATCCACCTGCGTGGCTTTGGCATCAAGCGCATTCTCTACGAGTTCCTTGACTACGGAGGCAGGACGCTGGATCACTTCTCCGGCGGCAATTTGGTTGGCCACGGAGTCGGGAAGCAAATGTATTATGTCGGCCATGTCGCGTATGTTTTCCGCAGCCGTCTGCCTGATGCGGGGCATTCCGCACAAGACCCGGAATGCAGGGGATATGATTTGAAATGCATTTGGCGTAATTTACGGCAAGCCGGACGCAGTCGCAAATGTGCAGCGCGCATTGTCGTCGCAGGCAAGGCGTTTTCCACGGTATGCAGGAAATGTTTCATTGTATTTGCGGAGATATGTCGGCCGTGTTTTTTTGCCCGCCAGACGAAACAGTGATTAACGTGTTGGGGACAGCTTGGAGCGGCTGTACGGCGTTTCCCGTATTATCGGGCGTGGCGGCAGCCTTTTGCGCCGGACTTTGCGCGGCAGGCGCGGTGTCAGTTTTCCCTTGTCTTATACTGCTGAGAGTTTGCAGGGGCGCTTCGCGGCGTATCTGTTCGCGCAGTTCCGTCCCTGCTGCTTTGGCTCGCCATACGAAGATGTCGCGCTTGTCTTTCGGCCGTATGTAGTCGAACCACACGAAGCTGCTCAGGAAGAACTGCTCCTCGGGCGCGAGGCTGAGGGGGTATAGCGTTCCTTTGGCGGGCGCGCTCCAGATTTTGTTCATCTTGCGGTCTTTCATGTACATCCGCATTTCGGAAGTCTGCATACGGTTAAGGCCTATCATCAGGCTGTCGCTGTCGTAGGGATAGTATGCCACGTCTACGTTGCCTATCACTTTGCTCCAGTTCATCTCGCCGTCCTTAAAGTAGGCGAACATCTCGCGGCCGGCTACTTGGTTATAGCACAAGCTGTCGAGCCTTTCGGCGAGCAAGGCCTGCCGCTCCACGTGCGCGCTGTCGACGGTAGAGTCGTTCATGTAAACTGTTATAACTTCACCGAGCAGCTGCTGGTTGTCGCTCCACACAATGGGGTTGCCGTACATTGTCATGCATTTGTCGCGGGAATCGTACTTCAACGAGTCGCAAACGCTTTGCACATCTTCACGGAATGCACGGGCGCGGTGGTAGCCGTGTACGAGGCGGTAGACACTGTCAGTATTGATGTTATAGGTGAAAATCTTGAATGTGTCGGCGTGCATGAATAGGGTGTCAGACGATGAGTAGTCGTGTGCTATGGCACTGTCAGTGGCCATTGCGTAACCGGTCTGCTCGTTATAAATGCACAAGTTGCCTGTGAGGAGGCTTTTGCTGCCCTTGTCATTATAGACAACGTTCCTATAAGCACGCATATAGCCGTTGCGCTTGTCGTAGAACATGCTGTCGCCCGTCATTGTGGCGGAGTTGTTCATGATTACCGACCTGTCGTAAAGTTCGGCGTAGTCATCGTTGGTGTTATAGAACCCCTTTTCAGTGTAGATGCGGCTGCTGTCGCTGTCGATGTTCGAAGGGCCGGTGATGTATGTGAGTTTGGTAAGCGTGTTGTAGTGGAGAGTGTCGGAGGTCAGGACGAACTTGGGATTGGTAAGCCTTACATTGTAGTTGAACAGCGCGTCTCTTGTCTCCGGCGAATATTCGCCCCAGTCTGATACGAGTACATTGTCGCCGTCGAAAAGCTGCCCCCCGTCGAAGAAGTAACCTAAGCCGTAAAGGCGGTCGTAATCTAAGCTGTCGGTGATAAGGAGCGATTCCCTGTGCTTGAGGTGTACGTTTTTCCGCGCCTCGGCAATCTGCGCGTCGCCGTCGTATTTCAGGTACTCGCCGGTAAGCGAGAGGGTGTCGCCTTGCACCATCCTGACGTTGCTGAAAGCTTCGAAAGAGTTGGTGGTCTTGTAATAATATGCGCTGTCGCAGTAAAGTCTGACGTTGTTATGCTGGAACTCCACGTTGCCGTTAAGAATGTTCGCGTCGGGATTTTCCAACATTTTGTACCGCAAGGTGTCGGCGTGAATAAGTATGATTTTCTCTCCTTTCGGACGTGGCTTCACGTCCGGCGGCTGTACGCGTTGCGCTGGGACAAGCACAGGAAAAAGGAATGCAGAAAGAATAACAAGACAGACGCAACACGGCATCCGTCTGTACGTCACAGGAATGTGTTTTGTCGTAAGACCGCCGGGTGTAATACAAGACATGAAGCTCGGATGCCGTAGTACCGCTCTGTGGCGTGGATGAGCGTATTTCGAAAAGTTCGCATTCACTGCTTCACCCAATTGGGATATTTGAAGTCGCAGTCGCGCCATCCGTCTTTGATTCGTATGTATGTGTTCTTTTGCTTGTCGCGTATCCACTTGTCAAGGATTTCTTCCTGCCTTTTTTTCTCTACGATTTCCTGAAGGGTTTGGAAGTCTTCCGTAATCGAGGCGTAATGTTCCTCGTTACGACTTTTCAGCTTCACAATGGCGCATACCTGCTGCCCTTTGTCGTTGGTCATCTCAAATGCGTCCGACACCTCGCCTACTTTCATCGTGCTTACCACCTTCGCCGCGTCTTGCGGAAGGTCACGCAGCTCAAACCAAGGGGTCATGCCGGCACGCGGGTTGTTTGGCGAAACGCGCTTTCCCATGATGCCCCTGTTATTGCGGGTATCCTTGTCTTCTGAAAAGGCCACGGCATCCTCAAACGTTATTTTGCTGCTGCGTATGTCGCTGGCGAGAGAGTCGAGATTCTGAATGCTTTTCTTTATCGCTTCGAAGGCAATCTTAGGCTTGCGGAGGATATGTCGTACCCTTATCTTGTCGCCGCGGCGGTCGATTAGTTGGATGATATGGTAGCCGTATTCAGTTTTCACAATGCGCGACACTTTCTTTGGGTCTGTAAGCGAGAAGGCGACATTGGCAAATTCGGACACGAATTCGGCTTTTCCGCGGTAAGGAAGCTCGCCGCCTTGCCTACGGCTGCCCTCGTCCTCGGAATACATCGTAGCAAGTGTGGAGAAATCGCTCTCACCAGAGGTAATTCTTTTAGTGTAGTCACGCAATTCGCTTTCTATCTGTTCGATCTCCTCCCTTGCGACTTCCGGCACTTGGGTTATTATCTGCACTTCGTAGCGTGCGGGTATGAGCGGGAGACTGTCCTGCGGCATATCCTTGAAATAGCGGCGCACTTCGGCTGGTGTCACTTTCACCTCGCCGGCTATTTTAGTTTTCACCTGCTCTATGACGTACTGGTCACGAAGCTGGTCGAGCGTCTGCTCACGGATTTGCGATAAGGGCTTACGCATGTATTCTTCGAGCTTCTCCCTCGAGCCTGTCATTTGTATCATGTAATTTATGCGGTAATCCAGCTCGGAAAGAACGTCTGAATCGTTCACTTCTATGCTGTCAATTAGAGCCTGATGAAGAAAGAGTTTCTGTATCGCGAGATCTTCCGGGATTACACAGTAAGGGTTTCCATCTAATTGCATTCCGTTCAGTTCTGCGGAAATCCGCTGCTCCTCCACATCAGATTTGAGTATCGGCTCATCGCCTACCACCCACAC
>CAZLLM010000078.1:0-5865 GCA_964560405.1 uncultured Prevotella sp. | reverse complement strand
AAATGATGTATGATGACTTATCTGGATATGACGGGCAACGGCATGAATGAGCAGGGCAACAGACTTGTTATGGAACAGTTTATCCGTTTCATCAACACGGGCGACCTTTCCATCGGAGAGTCCGTGATTTCCCCGGACGTGATTTTCTACGCCCCGACTTCACCGGAGCCGCTGCACGGTTTCGAAGGGTATGTGGCCGTGCTTGACATGATGCGCGGCGCCATGCCGGACGTGCAGTGGAGCGCGGACGAGTTTATCGCCGAGGGGGACAAGGTGATGATCCGTTTTACCATGACAGGCACTAACACCGGGGCTTTCATGGGGATGCCCGCGACGGGAAGGGCGGTGAAGGTGACGGCGATGAATATCTACCAGCTCAAGGACGGCAGAATAATCCGTGAGCATGGCCTGCCTGATATATTCACAATGCTGACGCAACTCGGCGCTATTCCAATCCCTGATATGAATAACACTCGAACAGCCTCTGCGACGGATACTGAAACTATGCAAAAAGAAAAATCCGCCCCGATATGACCGCGCCGGCGCCGCGCTAATAGCGGCTGCCGGCCATTCGCGGGGCGGCGCGGGCGGAGCAAGGCGCGGCCATGATGAACGTTCATCCCCCTTTTTGCCAAAAGGCCAGAAAATCGCCGACGATGAAGTTGCTCCCGCCTATGTACACGATGTCGTCGTCCGCCGCCTCGCTCATCGCGGCGGCGAAAGCGTCTTTCACCGCGGGGTATCTCCCACCCTCCAGCCCGTGGCGCAGGGCCTCTGCCATGAGTCTGCCTTCGTCCATGGCGCGTCTTACCGATGCTTTCGTGAAGTAGTAAACGGCATCCCGCGGCATCAGCTCCAACGAGGCGCCTGTGTCCTTGTCTGAAGCCATACCTATTATAATCCTCGTCCTGCCCGCCGCCATAGAGGCCAGCTGCCGCATGTTGCAAGCCAGGCCGCCGGGGTTGTGCCCGGTGTCGAGAATGACGCGGGGATGCTCGGATACGGTTTCCCACCGCCCCCGAAGCCCTGTCAGGCGGCTGACATTGGCTGCGCCGTTCCTTATGCTGCTGTCGGGAACGGCGAATCCGAGCTTCCGCAGCTCGGCGACGGCGCACAGCAGAGTGTTCATGTTCTTTTCCTGGTAATCGCCGGCAAGCTCGCCTGTCAGAGGCCCGCCGGGCATATCGGCGCGGTAGACGCGCCTGCCGCTTTCGGGGTCAAGGTATGACGAGGAGATTATTCTCCTGTCTTCGGCGAAGACCGCCGGCGCGCCGGCTTCGGCGGCTTCCCGCTCGAACACGCCGCGCGTTTCCGGCGTTGCCTCGCCTATCACGACGGGGATGCCGCGCTTCATAATGCCGGCTTTTTCGCGGGCGATTGCCTCGAGGGTGTTTCCCAGTAAAGAGGTGTGGTCGAGGCTTATGTTGGTTATTACAGAGAGTGTGCTGTTTATTATATTGGTGCAGTCGAGCCTTCCTCCGAGTCCTGCCTCAATGACCGCGACATCCACTTCCGCCTTTGCGAAATAGCTGAAGGCCAAGGCGGTGGTCAGTTCGAAGAAAGAGGGGTGCAGCGGCTCGAAAAAACAGCGTTCGTTCCCGCAGAAATCCGCGACTTCCTGCCGCGGAATCATCTCTCCGTTCACGCGGATTCTTTCGCGGAAGTCAACGAGGTGAGGCGAGGTGTAAAGCCCTGTGCGGAAACCCGCCGATTGCAGCACGGCGGCGAGCGTATGCGCGCAAGAGCCTTTGCCGTTGGTGCCGGCGATATGTATTGTCTTGTACTTGGAGTGCGGACGGCCGAAATGCTCGTCTAATTTGAGGGAGTTGTCAAGCCCCGCCTTGTATGCCGGCGCGCCGATGTTCTGGAAGAGCGGAGTCTGGGTGAACAGATAGCTCACCGCCTCGTCATAAGTCATTCTCAATCGAATAAAGCGCGGAATTTCTGGAAGATGCTTTCTTTCGTCTTGCTGCTTGGCTGTATGCTCTCGCTTTCCTTCAGGCTTTCGAACAGCTTTTTCTCTTTCTCGTTCAGCCTTTCGGGGATGTAGACGCTGATGTTCACCACGAGGTCGCCCGTCTCGCTGCCGTAGCCTTTTACCGGAGGCAGGCCTTTCCCCCTCAGCCGCAGAACCTTTCCCGGCTGCGTGCCCGGCTTTATGGAGATTTTAGTAGTCCCGCCGATTGTCGGGATTTCCACCGTGTCGCCCAACGCGGCTTGCGCTACGGTCAGCAGAAGGTTGTAGATTATGTTCTGGCCTTCGCGCACGAAAGTGCCGCTCTTTTCCTCCGCGATGATTACCTGCAGATTGCCGCTCTCGCTTCCGCGCCTCCCCGCGTTTCCTTTCCGCGGGACGTTCACGATCATGCCCTCCGCCACTCCGGCCGGTATATTGACCTCGACGATGTCTTCCCCCACGACAACGCCTTCGCCGCCGCAGCGGCGGCATTTGTTTCGTATCACGTGCCTTTCGCCGCCGCAGGTGGGGCAGACATTTTGCGACTGCACGATGCCGAAGAAGCTCCTTTGCTGATGCACAACGTACCCGCGGCCTTTGCAGGTGGGGCACACTTCCGGGCTGCTGCCTTTCTCGCTCCCCGAACCGCCGCATTCCGTACACGGGACGTACTTCTTTACCTTGAACTTTTTGTTTACGCCTGCCGATATTTCTTCAAGGGTGAGCTTTACGCGCAGCCGCAAGTCGCTTCCCCTCTGCCCTCCGCGTGAAGAGGCGTGAAAGCCGTCATCGTCAAAACCCGTGAAGCCGCTGAACGGGTTGCGTCCGCCGAAAATGCTTCCGAACATGGAAAAGATGTCGTCCATGTCCATGCTGCCCGCGGAGAAGCCGTCCATGCCTTGCCCGTTCACGCCTGCCTCTCCGAACTGGTCGTATCGCGCACGTTTCTCCGGATCCCGCAAAACGTCATAAGCGGCGGCGGCTTCCTTGAATTTCTCCTCCGCTTCCTTGTCGCCCGGATTTCTGTCAGGATGGTAGCGTATGGCCTGCTTCTTATACGCGGCTTTTATCTCGTCGGCCGTAGCCGTCCGCTCCACTCCCAATATCGCGTAATAATCTTTTCCCGTTCCAGCCATAATGTGAAAACGCTTTGCCAAGCTTGCCGCGGCATAAACATAAACTTAAAAAACTTGCCCGCGTCCGCCTGTCGCAGCATCCTGCCGTTTTGCAGTTACTGTCCCACCGCCACCTTTGAATGGCGTATAACTTTGTTGTTTAGGGTATATCCTTTTTGCACGCAATCAACCACCTTGCCTTTCATTTCCTTGTCTTCGACGGGTATCATGGCTATGGCTTCATGATAATCAGTGTCGAAGTCTGCGTTCTCCGTCTTTATTATGTCCAGCCCGTGAGTCTGCAAAGTGCTCGCCAACTTTTGGTAAATCAGTTCAATGCCTTGCAGCAGGGCGTTTTCTTCGCCCTCTTTCCGGATGTTCGCCAAGGCGCGTTCGAAATCGTCCAATACCGGAAGAAGCGAGGTTATCACTTTTTCCCCTCCGTTGAGTATCAGTTCGCTTTTCTCCTTGCGAATGCGCTTTTTATAGTTGTCGAATTCCGCCGCCTGCCGGAGATATTTGTCTTGCAGCGAAGCCATTTTCTCCTTCAGTTCGCTGAGCTCGTCAGGGGCATCCTCTCCGCCCGCCTCTTCCTCCGCCGCGGGCTTGTCCTCCGCCGCTGCCGCTTTCTCTTGTGTGCCGGAAGAGCCGCGTTCTGCGCCGGTTTCCTTGTCCTTTTCTTTATTGAAACCGTTTTTCTTGTCCTTCGCCATGTTTTCAGGTTTTATCTCTCGTTTGCAAAAACCGTACCAAAATTATCGAAGGAAATCCTCCGCGCCGAATTGCAGCGGCAGCAACCGGTTCACGTCGTCTACCACTATGCAGGCGTCCGCGCCTGCCATTATCAGTTCTATTTTCGTTTCCTGGCGTTTCGACATTTCCGACATCACTTGCCTGCAAGCGCCGCAGGGAGGCACGGGCGTTTTCACCGCCGCCCCGTTTCTCATGGCCGCGACGGCAATGCGCTTCACTCCCTCGCCGGGGCGTTTGGCCTTGGCGTAAAAAAGAGCCGTCCTTTCCGCGCACTGCCCCAACGGGAAAGAAGCGTTCTCTTGGTTGCTCGCCGACAACATCTCGCCGTCGCTCATCTCAACGGCCGCGCCCACCAAGAAGCGGGAATAAGGCGAATAGCTGCCCTTGCAGGCAAGGAACGCCGCTTCAACAGCCTCGCGCTGCCCCGCCGTCAGCTCGTCCGGGCTTTTCCGCTCGAAGACGAATTCAATCTTGCATTTTTCCATATATCCGGCAGGCTTTTTACGCGCCGCCCGGCTGCAAAGTTAGCTTTTCCCGCTGCCTGACAGGGATTATAGCGCCGATTTTCCTAATTTTACGACACAATCCGACACTTCCGATGATAAAACCGATGCGGTTCCGGTTGGCTTTTTTGTTGTCCGCCATTCTCGCCTCAGCGCAGGCGCAGGCCGACGCTTATGAGGAATACATAAAAAAATACAGCGGCATGGCTGTGGAGCAGATGCGCAAATACCGCATCCCGGCAAGCATCACGCTCGCGCAAGGACTGCTGGAGTCGGGCGCGGGGCGCAGCGCCTTGTGCCGGGAGGCCAACAACCATTTCGGGATAAAGTGCGGGTCGGGATGGAGCGGGCCGTATTTCTTGCAGAGCGACGATTTGCCCAACGAGCGTTTCCGGAAATACAAAAACGCGAGGGAATCCTACGTCGACCATTCCAAGTTCCTGCAAGGCCCGAGGTACGCCGGCCTGTTCAAGCACAAGATGACGGATTACAAAAGCTGGGCGCACGGGCTGAAAAAAGCCGGCTACGCCACCAACCCCCGCTACGCCCACCTGCTTATAGACCTGATCGAAAGATACAAGCTCTACCGTTTCGACAGCGGCAGGCGCCGCAAGTCCGAAGCGGAAAAGGAAGAGCCGGACATGGATCGCGCCGTTTACTTCTGCAACGAAAACTACTACGTCGTGGCCCGCGAGGGCGACACTTTCGAAAAGCTGTCGGCGGAGACAGGCGTGTCAGTCCGCAGGCTGCTGAAATACAACGAGCTCGACAAGACGCACATACTTCAGCCCGGCGACATAATCTATCTGGAGAAGAAGCGGAAAAAGGCCGGCAAGTCTTTCAAAGGCCAGCTGATAACCGTCGAGCCGGGCGACTCCTATCATTCCATAGCCCAGAAATACGGAATACGGCTGAAATACCTTTACAAAATGAACGGCCTTAAGCCCGACGCGCAGATATACGTCGGTCAGAGGCTCTTCGTCTGCCGTTGAAAGTCAGCGCAATCCGCTAAGGGATTTATTCGGGGTTTATTGCGTACGAGCCAACATGCGGGAAGCGGCCGGCCCGTACCGTAAATCGTCATTCTTACGAGTTCCGCAATCGGCGGGACGCAGATTATAAACAATATAACTGTACAACGGGAAGCTGCGGCGGTCCCGGTCTTAATGGCCGCAGCCCCGAATGTGCTGCGGCGGTATGTATGCACGCCGGCAAGCGCCACTCTTCGCGTTCCCGTACAAATCCGCAAGTTTTCACGTCTTCAACGGCATTCCCCGGCGTATGCGGCTTTGAGGGCCGTCCGGCAATGCGTTCATCTGTGCGCCACGCCCGTCCGCCGCCAAAGTCCCGTAAGCATAGCCCTCTATCCCGTGATTCCGGGAATCGGACAATGTGCTGGCAGGCCGCCTGTAGCCCGGTGAAAACAGCCGGAATCCGCCCCAAAACAGCGTTTGAGAGCCGCCGAAAAACGGATTTTTAACATATTGATAATCAATGGTTATAAGATTATGCCAATTGTCTTATAATCTCATGTCAA
>CAZLLM010000077.1:0-5882 GCA_964560405.1 uncultured Prevotella sp. | reverse complement strand
GATGCGTAAGTCTGCAGCGTCTTCCGCGGCTGCGCTTGTCATCGCGGACGCTTGTATTCCGCGAAGCTGATGTTATTGAACACGACGGCGTTTTCCCATTCGGGGTCTTCCGCCACGCTGACATCGGGAAGCAGGAAATCCTCGATGTCGGGATGGCGGGCGAGTATCTGCTCGTCTGTCAGGGACAACCGGCTGCGGATTTTCTTGAAGAACTTCACTTCGGAATATTCTATCTTGTTGTCAGCGTATATTGTCTGGACGGCGAAATCAACAATCCTCATCTGTTCCTCATCCGAGAGCTTCTGCGAATCCAGCTCGTTCAGGTACTGTTTCAGGAACGCAGCCCCGTTTGCATTGATTGAAGCGACATATTCATTTACCGCTGTTTCGATGTCCATGCCGCTGAATGTTTCCTGCTTAGAGGTTACGTCGTAAACATAAGCGACTTCCTCTTTCGCGATTTCGCCATCACAAGCCATGCAGCAAAAAATGGTCTTAACATACAATTCGTTAATGTTCATATCCTGTTATTTTTTATCTGAATCCTATTTTAGGCCTGTCGTCAGGCTTTTTTGTTTTTTCTCCATCCATCTGCGCTTTGATTGCTTCATAGCGTTGGAGTTCTTTTATATCCAAAGACGGGCGGGTTGAGCCGATTGCGTTTTTCAGAATGGCCATTGTTATTTTAGAGCGGTTTCGGAGTGCCGTCCGGGCGGCGTCGTTTACTATCAGCTGTATATCGGCCGAAACGTAATTCTCGGTAAGTTCAGACAGTTCGTCATAGTCTAATCCAAAATCATACGGCCTGTCTTTCAGGTACAGCTGAAACAAAGACTTGCGGGCGGCGGCATCAGGCGCCCCGATGTAATACTTTTTCTCCAGACGCCCCGCCCGCAGCATCGCCGGGTCTATCATGCGGGGATAATTCGTCGCTCCGATAATGAAAATGCCTTTCTCGCCGGTTCTGTCCATCTGGGCGAGCATTTCATTTACGGCGCTCTTGGACATCTCATGCACGTCGCTTTGGCGGTTCGGCACTAACTCGTTAATCTCATCGATAAAGATGACAGAGGGCGCGTTCTTTTCCGCATCCTTGAACATATTGGCTATGTTCTCTTGCGTAGCGTTGACTATCGGCTTTTCAACATTGCAGGCGTAATGCACATGAAGTTAAAGCCGACCTCTTCCGCAAAATGCTTGGCGAAAAAAGTCTTCCCGCATCCCGGAGGGCCGTACAGCAGCATTCCGTTAGGGATGGTTACCCCGTAGTGCCGATATTCTTCGGGGCGACGCATAGGCTCAATGACTTCTTCCTGAAGCTGCCTTTTCAACTCGTCCATGCCGGCTACGGCTGCAAATCCGGGACCTTTGGCGACATTCGGCTTGCTCGATCCGTTGTTCCCGGTTTCGGAAGAGAGGATTTTTCTTTTGGTCGTTTGCCTTGGGATTTTCACGTCGCCATCGATAGCGCGGATGAATTCCTTGGCTGTCTGAAAGCGGTCTTCCGAATCCTGCGACAACGATTTGACTACGGTGTTAATAAGCTGGTCGTCCAGCTCGAACATACTGACATCCGGCACATCGAGTTCTTTCTGACGCTCTGCCAACACTGCGTCTGCCGCGTCGTCGCGGGAAGCGCGGGACAAGTCAATGAACCACGGCAGCCTGTTGTAAAGCAGGAAGTACATCATTGCCCCTACGGAGTACAAATCGGTCTGCGCAGAGCAGACGCCGGAGAAACGCTCAGGCGCCAGATAGAACGCGTTCAAGTCGGCCAAATCCGGCTTGCCCGTCCGCTGTCCGAGGCGGCAGGCATGGCCGAAGTCAATCAGCTTCAGGTAGCGCATCCCGTCGACAAGGTTAAGCATCACGTTTTGTATCGTAACCTCGTTGTGAATGACGGGCGCGGGAAGCGAATGCAGGTAGTCCAGCGCCGACAGCACCGCCTTCGCCGCCTGCTTTATTTCATACACTTTAAGTCTTTTGCCGCGCGTTAAGCGCTGCGACAGCGTCTCGCCGCTTACGAATTCCGTTACAAGGTATTCCATGCGGCCGCCATCCCTTATGACAGAGCCCGCGTCCGCGAACCGGCAAAGGTTGGCATGGTCAAGCTGTCTTGAGATTTCGATTTCTGTTACCCGTCCCTCGTCATCCGTTTGCCAGCGGCTTAACTTGCTGCATTTTATGAGCTTGAGGAAACGTGTATTCCCAGCGGCGTCTTTCACGCGGTAAGTTTCCGCATAAGAGCCTTGCTTATGCGGGAATGTCACGGTATAATTCCCTATTATATCTCCTTTTGAAAATATCATAATTCAACTAAGAATGTTGGTATGCGCGCTTACCACTCTAATCTAAATTGTCTACATCAACAGTAACAGTATTTTCTACATCAACAGTGCCGCTTACTTTAACGTGGCCTCCGTCCACGTATACGTCAAAGGTTTTGCTCATAAAATCTATAACCGTAAAAAGTTCAACGGCAATCACGGCCAGCGTCACGGCGGCAATTCTAATCCAGAATAGAGGAGAATTGTACGTCTTGTTTATTTGGAATACCAGTTCCTTGAAAATCCGTTTGTTCATAGCGGAAAGTCTTTTATGCCGCCGTTATTGGAGCAGCCCGCCGGCGTTTGGCCTTTCGCTGTCCGGCAGCAATTCTACGATGCCTTGTGCTATGGGCAGCAAAGATTCGGCAGAGGGGTTGTCGCTGATGATTTTCAGCCCGCGGTTAATGAGCTGCCGGGCGCGGCCTGCGTCTTTCCACGGATGCGATGAGAATGTCCGGTTGCAATTCTCGATTAAGCCAATGCATTGGAGCACCATCGTGAGCTGGAAATACTGGCATTCAATCTGCTCGAGAACTTCGCGGCCTGCCATGACGTTCTTGGCGCGGATAGCCTGGTCTGTCTGCGAGCGAAGCTGCTCGACAGTCCGGCGCGACTTGTCATCTCCGAATTTGTCCTGCGCCTTTTCAAGCTTTTCGAATTTCTCGCGCAACTCAGCTTCCGTCCGCTGCCATTCGGTGCTTTCGTCAAGCTTTTCTATCTTGCGGAGCGCCTCTTTAAGGTGCTGGATTACCATTTTCTTTTCGTCGCTGTTCTTTGCCTCGTCCTGCACCTGCGCCACCTCACGCTCCAAGTCGGCGGTCGGAACACCTGTGTCTTTCAGGCGGCGCAGGCTTTTCCGGGATTCGTCGAACCCTTTCTTGATGTCAGCGTCCGTAGTCGATTGTTTCTTGCCTGTGTCAAGGGTCTTTTCTACTGTTATGTCCTCGGCGGGGAAATGTGCTTCGAGCGACATTTGCTCGGAAGAGTCAACTTTGAGCGTAATATCGACAAGGCTGTCTGCGGGTATCAGCCGCTCCACTTCATCGCCGGTTATGACAACGTTGCTCACATATTCAAAGAGAAAGACCGGGCGGTTTTCCGCATCCTTAAAGTCATCCGTTTGATATACCGGGACGGTCAGCGTATCGCCGCTTACGCCCGGACGCAATTGGCTCGTTGTCTTCAAGTCGTTTACCACGCCAATGGCCGGTACGGTCTTATTCTTCTCCAGGCCGCGGGCCATGCGGAACACTTCCCGCTCTTTGCCGGGGTCCCAAACGCCTATGCCGATATTGTAAGGCAGGGGAGCCGCGCCGATTTTGGAGCCTTGTATGATAGTTATCTCATCCGGGAAGCACGGGAGGGCGTTGCCGAGAGCGTCGTAGCAAACGATGCCGAAAGAGTTCGGTTTGCCCTCGACGAGATGGGCTTCAATCACGTCGCCATTCTTGCCGATTGCGACCTTGCCGCTCGACCACGCTTTGTCGCCGCGCACTAACTCCACGGACACGCTGTCCTGCTTCGCCTCCTTCGGTAGTTTTACGGCGACGAACACCGTGTCTTCCACGGATGTCGCCTCGTATTCCACTTCGAGCCTCACCGTCTCCGGCGTAAAGTCTTCTTCGTCCACGTCGGCATCGATGGTCGAAGCATACAAGGCCGCGCCCGTAGCGACGGCCGTCATAGGGTCAACGCTCGTATTTACACTCTGTGATATCTGCTCTTTCAGCATCTGCCTGACAAGAGGGGTGTAGGTCGGGCCGCCGACAAGTATGATCTCATCGAGCTGCGACGCGCTAAGGTTGTTGCGCCTCAAAAGATCCTTGCAGATGTCCAAAGCCTTTTGGAAGTAGGGGCGCATTACGGCGAAAGCGTCCGCCTGCGTTACTGTCATGCTGAGCTCGATTTCCTCGCCCTCCTCGTCCTCGCCGAGGTCGCCGAGATTTGAGATTATGTCTTCGTGGTCTTTGAAAGAAAGCTGGATTTTCAGGTCTTCCGCGTATGTTTTCATCGCGTCGCGAAGCACGGCCTTCTTCCCGCTGTCTTTCAGGTAGCCGTCTATCGAGTAATTCTTCTGCAGGTACGGGATTATGATCCCGTCCACTATTGCGTAGTCAAGGTTCTTGCCGCCGAGATAATTGTCCCCCTCCGTGTCGAACACCTGTATGATGCCGTCCTCCTCTTTCAGCAAAGCGGCGTCGAATGTTCCGCCGCCGAAGTCGAACACCATCCAGATGCCGTTCTTGGAGTCCGCGTGCAGTACGCCGTAAGCCATCGCCGCCGCTACGGGCTCCTGCAGCAGTTCGCAGTGCTTGAAGCCGGCCATCCTGGCGGCTTCCATGGTGGCGGTCTTCTGGTTTACGGTGAACTTGGCCGGGACTGTAATCACCGCGGAAGACACGTTCTCGTTTGTCACGTACGACTTGAGCGTTTTCAGGACTTCCGCGGAGAGCTCCTCCGAGGAGAAGCTGCGCTCCATATAGCTGCTGTGGTATCTGATGTCCGTAGCCATAGTGCGCTTGAACTCTATGTAAGTGTTGGAGGTCTCGGCGCGCCACGACTTGGTGGCGCGCCGCTTGTCGCTCTTCATGTTGTTGTACGCGCCGTCGCCCACTTTCACGGACTTCTTTTTGTTGAACGACACGCACGAAGGCACCGTGTCCTTGAGCGTGTCGCTTTTAATGATAACAGGCTGCCCTTTCTCCATGCGGCAGATGGCGGAGTTGGTCGTGCCGAGGTCGATGCCGTAGTCTATTTTCAAACGTGCCATAAGATATGTTTTTTGTTTTACTGGATGTTCTGACTTACCGTAATCTGGGCGGACTGTATCATCCTGCCGTTGTAGTTGATTTGCGGCTTGGTTATGCCGGTGATGATTTGCTCGCCCTCTTTCAGCGTTTCGTCCGGCACGAAATTGGCTACCACTTTCATGCCTTCGTTGTAAGGCATGCCGAGCATGTCGATGATTTCGTAGTTGTTCGCCTTGAAGTTGTCCTTTATGCGCTCGACGGCTTTCTTCAGCTGCTTGTAGCCTTTTACCGAGGAGTCCATGCGGGAAAGGTTAAGCTCTATGCGGACAATCTCGTCAGCCACTTTCAGGGCCAGCGAGTGGTCCGTCTCCGCCGGCGCGGGCCCTGCCGCGGGCGCGGCGTTCATCTGCCGCTCCATCAGCTCGAGCAGCCTGCCGTCCAGCCTTACCGAGTCTTCCTGCAGTTTCGACTGGGCGGCGCGCAATGCGTCCTGCGCCTTACGCACCTCGCCCATTGACGTGGTGTCTTTGCGCCGCCTCAGGCGGAGGTACGCGCCGAAGCCGGCGGCCGTCAGGAGCAGCAGCGCGCCGCCCCAGACGGTGCGGGCGTCCATCTCCTCGGAGCTGGCGGCTAAGCTGTCGCGCGTTGCCCGGATGCCGTCCCCTAAGGACGCGCTGTCGCGCCTCTGTGCTCTGGCGAGCTCCTTCACGCTCCCGTCCAGAGTGTCGAGACTGGCCGCGAGGCTTTCCTCTTCGCGCTGCAGTCTGTCAATCCGCGCGCTTTGCGCCTTGCCGTCCTTCTCAAG
>CAZLLM010000076.1:0-5993 GCA_964560405.1 uncultured Prevotella sp. | reverse complement strand
AGTCTCAAAATTGTCTTATAAGAGAGTTGACATGAGATTATAAGACAATTGACATAATCTTATAACCGTTGATTATCAGTAAGTTGCAAAAATCGCTTTTCAAAGGCTCTCGGAGGCGGTTTCTGCGGGTTCCAGGGGCGGGACGAGGCGGCGAGAGCGGCAGGATAAGGATGTGAAGACGGTTTGTGTGGGTGCGTTTCGCCTTGCGGGCGCGAGAGAAAGGATTGGTTATGCGACGGCAGGCGGAAACAAAGTGGGCGAGGCGGTGGTTTCAGCGGGTTTCGGGGGCGGGGCAAGGATGCGAGGACGCGGGGCAAGGAGATGCACGAACAGCTTGCGAGGGTGGACTTTGCCTTGCGGGTGCGTGAGAACGGGCTGGTTTCGCGGCGGCGGGCGGGAAACGGCGGGGGCGGACGTAAAGCGTAACGGCACGTGCGAAAAACGGAGCGGTTGTAGGAAAGGATAGAAGACATGCGGACGGGAAAAGAAGCGGATGAGGGCGGCGGGATAAGGCGGCGGAGGCGACGTTTTCAGCGGGTGCAGGCGGATTTCCAGCGGTGAACGGCGGCGTTTCAAGGCTGCGCAGCAGCGGTTTCAAGGCTGCGGGGCGGCGTTTCAAGGCGGCGGGGATGGCAGGATATAGGCTGCGCGGTGCGATGGTTCAGCGGATTTCGGCGCAGGATAAGGATGCGCAGGCAGTTTTTCAGCGGTATAGGCGGATGCCGACAGGTTATATGGGCGGCTTCCCCGCCGTGAAAGGCGGGAGGGGGATGGCTTGCGGGGTATGTTTGCCGCGTTTGCGCGGCTTCCCGCCGACATGCGCCTTGTCAATTTCCGCGATGGTCTTGAATGCCTCCCCGCGTTTCGCCGCTGCGATGAAGCCCGCCGCGCTGAAGTCCGCCGCGCTGAAGCCCGCCGCGCTGAAGCCTGCGCGATGAAGCCCGCCGTGAATGAAGCCCGCCGTGATGAAGCCTGCGCGATGAAGCCCGCCGCGCTGAAGTCCGCCGCGCTGAAGCCCGCCGCGATGAAGCCCGCCGCGATGGAGCCTGCGCGATGAAGCCTGCCGCGATGAAGCCCGCCGCGATGTCCCCGCCCGTGAGCCTTTTTGCGAATCCGGGATGCGCCGTTGTCTTCGCGTGCCGTCTGATTGCGGGATAAGGATGGTCGTTGTTTCTCAATTGCGAGCCTTAAAAGTGCGGTTTTGAATAAAAAACAATCAAATAAAGTTAAATTTTACTAATATCGGGGGGGGTGTTTTTTATTTACGTATATTTGGAGCGAAAATCTCCATGCAGGCTTGCAATGTGCCTGTAACCTGCTTCGAAACATACTGTAAAACAAACACTGTTGTAACATTATTAACTTAAAAAAATGCAGAGCAAATGAAAAAGACAGCGATTCTTTTGATGCTTCTTGCCGCGGCGTCCGGCCTTCCTCTATCGGCCGATGTCGTGTATCCTGAAGACAGTCAGATTGGCGAGAAGGAAGTGTGGTACTTTTTGAAGTGCTTCAGGCCGGAATCGGCGGAAGAGTTCTTCTACACTGCCATGGATGACGACGACGTGCACGGGTTGCCTCAGGCCGTATCGGACGATGAGGAGACGTTGTACAAACAGCTGTGGTGTTTCGTGCGTGAGGGCGAGAATCTGTACACCATCTACAACCGGTATGACATGCGCCCGCTCGGCGTAGGGCTTTGCGCTTGCCACAATTGGGAGGCCACCAAGATTGTTGATGAACCTCAGGCGAAGTTCTACGTACTCCCGTCTAATTTTTTAACTGACGGCGTCAGGCTTCAATCTGATATGCCTGCACCTGGCGGGGGGGAACAATACATAAATCCCGGACTTTCGCGTGCTGACGACGGCTACGAAATATGGCTCACCGGCCAAGAGGCTGACATTGCGAACAGCATCCAACTGGTCAAATACGAGGGAAACGGCGAACCGGACACCACCGCCTATAACTGGGAAATCAGGACTGAAATCCCAATGGCGGCAAACCCCGGATACATTCAAATCGGCGGCCTGGGCTCCGGCGCGGCGGCCGATCTTTCCGACGGCAACAGCGGCACGGTTGTCACGACTACGGGAGGCGAGCGAGGGGAATCGTACATAAGCGCGTACCGCCCGTCAAAATTCCCGCAAGACGTGTATGTGTGCTGGACTGACGGCGACGGCTCTGACAAGATAACGGACGTGGAAATAAGCGCCTCCAACGACGGCAAGGAATGGACGGAACCTGTCAGCTGCAAGCCGCAAGCCGAGAGCATGACTGGCATGCAGAGCGTGCTCGCCAGCCTCGGCGACAAGTACAAATACGTGAAATTCACGCCGACATCCACGGAAAAGACCCCCTCGCCTTCGGGAAGCCCGGCGTTCAGCATCGCCGAATTTAACGTGTACATGGGCATGAAAGTGTTCGACAGGCCTCTCCAAAGGCTGGTGGATTCCTATGAGTTCGGTCCCGAAGACTATCAGTACGGCACAGATCCCGGCTTCGTGGGCGACAAGGAAATCTACGCGGACTTCTTCAACACCTACTCCGACGCATTGGAGATGTTAAGCAGAGGCGAGTCGGACGAAGGCAAGCTGCTCGAGACCTCCAAAAAACTGCAGCGCTCCAAAGCGCTGGCGGATGCCAGCATCATAATGCCCGACGCGGCGAAATACTACTATGTGCAGTCGGGCGACTTCAGTTTCGATGACACGATAGTGTGGTACGCCCCAAACGCCAGCGGCAATATAGGCTGGCGCAAAAACAATAAGACGGTGACCGGCGTATGGACATTAGAAGACCTCCCCTCGGGCAATTACGCCATTAAGAGTCTTGCTACAGGAAGCTACGTAAACAGCTCTAAAAACGCGGGGGAGCCTCTCACGCTTTCCGACTCACTGGAAACTGAGCAGATTCTCACTAATCTCAACTACATAGGGCAGTTCAACATCAGGGGCAAGGGAAGCGCCGCCCGCTACAACGCCCAACGTACGGCGGACAGCGAGGAGACTTCCAAGGGATTCGTGTCAAGCACGACAAGCGGCATCGAGGCTGACGGGCCGTGCGCATGGTATCTGAGAGAAGTGCCATCCGAAGAACTGGAGGGACTGCTGAAGACACAATATCACGACCGCATGGCCAACTTTATGGAAGAAACCGTCCTTGACAGCTATGCGACAGGCACGGATCCAGGCATGTACAAGGAAAACCTCTACAACGAGTTCAAGAAGGAGTACGACAAGGCCGCCGAAATGCTTGAAAACAACGACGGGTACAACGAAGAGCAGTACGCCGCCGCTTACAAGGCTCTGTCCGCCGCCTTCGGAAGCCTCACCGGCGACGGGGGGCGCGTGGAGCTGGAGACCGGCCTCTACATCGTGTCCGACAGGAAGTGGAGCGACTGGACTGACTCCAACGGCAGCAGTGCCGCATGGCGTGTAGCCGAGGGAAAGGATTATCTCTATTCCTCCGGGCTTGACATCGGAAACCCCGCTTTCATCTGGCATATTGAAAAGCTCGCCAACGGCAGATTCACCGTGCGCAATGAGAGCGACGGCCGCTACATCGCCAACGCTGACCTCATATCCGTATCCGCGGCCGTATCCGTGTCGGAATCCGCGGACAATGTGGAGCAGGTGATAACCATGGCCGACGGTGCCGGCAGGTTTGAGTTCTCCAACATCGGAGCGGCGGGATACGTCTACGACGCTTCCCGTGCGGCCGGCGATGACCTCCATGAAGTATTGCTGGCGGACGCGGCGGCGCACGCGTCTTGGGCGCTGCACCGGCTCACTGAGGAGCAGGCCGACAGCATCATCGCCGCGTACCCGCAGAAGCAGCTCACCGACTCGCTCAAAGACCTCGTCGCCGAAATAGAAAAAAAGATGCACAATGCCTATGTGTACGACCTTGATAAGGATAAGCCTTTGGTAGAGTACGCTTCGCAGCTTTACTGCAACAACCTTTCGACCTATGGCGGCGGCAATTTGGGCTATATCCTGGACAATAATCCAGGCACATATTTCTATTCGGCTTGGGATGACAACAACTATACCACCGAAGACAACGCATACCATTACCTGCGCGTTGATGCAGGCGAAGGCAAGACGCTTCCCGAAGAATTCGGCTTGTACTGGCAAGTTCCTGAACAATGGCCTGAACAGTACCGCATCACTGACATGACATATTCCGTAAGCGATGACGCGGATACATGGGTTGATATAGCCCGCGAAACAAATCCGGAAGCCGGGCTTCCCGTTACTGCCGACAATCTCGAATACACGTCAGGCCTCATCGCCCCAGGCAAAGGATACAGATATTTCAAGTTAACCGTCTTGAAAACCAACACTGGGGACAACTACAAGGGATACCCGTATTTCACTTTCTCAGAATTCAACCTGTATCCCGTCAAGGGAATCAGTGAGAATTCGCCGTCCAACGACCCCGCGGTGCAAGCCGCCCTTGAAAAGCTCGCAGATCCGCTGGCGGCGGCCCGCGGCAAGATAGCGTCCAACAGCGTTACGCGGGAAGATATCGCCGAGCTGCAAGAAGCGTACCGGGAGCTGCTGCTCGTATGGCGCGACACCTCTTCGCTCCAAAGCCTGTTAGAGGAAGCCTCGCAGTACTCCACGGGCGTGGAAGAGAGTGTCGAAGACGTACTCTTCAGCTTCAACAACGGTGACGGAGCTGTGGACAATTTCTACGAGGCTCTCGAAAACGCGGAAAACGCCCGCCCGTTCTCGGGCATAGAGCAAGGCCAAGTGGCCGAACTCGACTCGGCGCTCGCGAAAGCCCTGAGAAACCTCAAGGCCGCCATGCGCGTGCCCGACCCCAACACATGGTACACCATCTCCGGAGCTGACGAGACAGCCTTCGGAAGCGACGGCAAACCCCTGAAGGAGCTGTACGCCTACATGGGCGGGGTTACATCAGTGGACGGACTCGGCTACAACCTTAACAGAAAAGACTTAGCGGGATGGACGCGAGCAGCGTGGAAGTTCGAACCGGCCGGCGAGCCGGGGCTGTTCCGCATCATATGCTGCGGCTCTGGCTGGCCTATGCAAAAGGGCACGGTATTCGAACTTCTGCCGCTGGGCGGCGGACAAATCGCCCTTAAGGCCGCAGACGGCGTGAACGAGGGAATGTATTATTACATCAATCCCGCCGCTCTGCCTGGCGTACCTTTGGGAATCCTCACGCCAGTGCAAAGCGGACAGGGGGCGTGGACGGTGGAAAAAGCCCCCACGAACCTTACGGAACTCGCTTCATTCAAGCGTGGAAGTGTCGTAGGACGCGTGCTGCCTTTCGACACTTATGAGCTGCCCTCCGGCACGGACGGGAATGTAGGCGTCTACACAGTGTGCGGTGTCGAGACTTCGGAGGACGGCGAGGTCACCGCAATCAACCTCACCGACTATGAAGGCGAGACCATACCCGCCGGGACGCCTTTCGTGATGATCGCGGAGCCCGGCGCGACGTACGACGATGAAGACACTACGGTAGTGACCGTGGACTTCAAGGCTGCCGTGGACGGTGTCGTGTCGCGCGAGCTTCACCCGGGCAACGGGCTGTTCGGCACGTTCACCGGGGTGTCGCTCGCGGAAGGTATGGTGTACTTAAGCAAGGATTCCGCTTTCGCCGTGCCGGTCGGCTACATTGCCACCCTCAACCCGCAACGGGCGTATATCGACGTGAGCAAGATAACGCCTGACGAAGACGCCGTAATAAGCGAGACCATTCCGGTGAACGGACACGCTGGAAGCGTGAACGGCATTGTCAGTGTGCCGGCATCCGCCGGGGAACGCGCAGACGTGTACACCGCCGACGGCGTCCTCGTGCGCAGGAACGCGCCGTCCGCCAGCGCGGTGAAAGGGCTCGCCCCGGGCGTGTATATCATCGGCAAGAGGAAAGTCCTCGTAAAGTAAGGGCACCCCTCGCGCCTGGCGCAATGAAAATCCGCGGCTTCCCGACGGAAGCCGCGGATTTCTTGTGTTCCG
>CAZLLM010000075.1:0-6014 GCA_964560405.1 uncultured Prevotella sp. | reverse complement strand
CGCTTTGCGGAACAGCTCCATGTCTTTGGCGGAGAATTTTATCTCTCCGATCTTCCGAGGCAGGTTGTAGTCGTCGATGACATAAAAGCGTCCGGGCGTGTACCGCCAGCTCGCGAGAGAGCGCCGCGGGTCGTTCATGCGGGTGGACACGCCCCCTATGTCGAGCATCGTATGGAACACCGAAACGCTCGTGACGACCGGCTTGCTGCGGTTCGCAGCGAGAGCCTTGTACGCTTCGGGGCGGCCGCGGATGTATCCGGGCGACAGCCACACGAGCAGAGGCACGTGCAGCTGGTAGTACGAGGGCGTAGGCGAGGAATGCAGGAAAGCCGAACGGCTTATGTCGAATATGTCTTCGCCGTGGTCGGACGTGTACATCATCGCGGAGCACTCCGCGCCGCTCTTCAAGGCGCATATCACCCCATATAACAAACGGTCGGCCAAACGTATAGTATTATCATACGCGTTTATCAGGTACGGCCTGTTCTCGGGCGCGATGTTCAGCTTGTCGTCGGGCTTGAAGTAGCTGTCGGCGGGGGCGTAGCGCTCGTTGTACTTGAAGTGGGAGCCGTAAGCGTGGAGGATGATGAACAGCCGTCCGCTGTTGCGGGCGATTTCCCTCTCGGCATGTTCCAGCAGAGCCATGTCGGAATACCCGCGCTCGTCCGCCTTTTTCTCGTCTTTCAGGAAGACGCAGGTGTCGGCCTCGCTCCCGAAAATGTCTATGAACGAGCGGTTGCGGCGTTGGTTGGAGTAGAACGCGGTGCGGAAGCCCGCCTCCTTGAACGCCGTGATGATGCTCTTCTGAGAATATATGTCGTTGTAATTTGCAGCCGAAACGGACGAGAGAAGCATCGGCACGCTCTTGTGGGTGGTGTTCGACTGTGAAAAAGCCTTCGGGAAAACGACGAGCCCGCCGGTTTTTGACAGCAGGGGGTTGGTGTCCCGCCCGTAGCCGCATAACGCCCAGTTGTCCGCCCGCGCCGTCTCGCCTATTACGAGCACGTAAACTTCTTTCTCTCCCCACCGTCCGCCGTGCGATGATGCGGCGTTGTAGCGGAATCCTCGCGACGTGTCCTGGTAACCCGCCGTAAGGCTGAGCCTTTCCGCCGAAAGGTAGAGGTTATAGCAGACGTTGGCCGGGAATATATGGTACTTGAAACTGAAAGACGGCACAAAGGCATAGCTCGCCGCGACAAACGGAATAGCGGAAAGGAGAACGGCGAGCGCGACCCTGCGCGCCTTTTTGGGCAGACGGGCATCAATCCGCGCTTTCCTGCAAATCAAAAAAACAGCCCAGACAAGCAAAGGAATGTAAAGCAGCAGGACGACGGCGACTCCCGCCGCTATGTTGTCCAACAGCTCAAAGACCTCGCCCGGATTGGTCGTAACGACGTTCAAGAACATATCTATTGATATTATTCCGCCTTTGTACAGATACAGCAAAACCAGCTGAAATGCGGAAAGAAATACGAACGGAAACAGCAGCCAGACGTTCACTCCGATGTTGCGGCTTGAAGAGAGCGCAAACAAGTAGAACGCTATCGGCAGCATGATGTTGCAGACACAGACCAGCCAATGCAGGCGTTCCGTAAAGCAAAGCGCGACATTAGGCACAAGCAAGACCGCAAGTGCCGCCACTAACAGGCAGCGCGGGCTGCCGAATACACCCGCCAGCCTGCTAAAACAGCCGCTTTTGCCGCCTTTTCCCATCATAATGCTTAAAACGCCTCGTTAATCTGGAAAAGGAAACCGCTTTGCCCGCTTTTCCCGAAACCATAGTCAAGGCGCACGTTGACATCTTTCTTGAACTCCCAACGGTAGCCGACACCCCAGTTAGGAAGAACCCTGCTTATCGTAAGATTCCCAAACTTGTCGAACACGCTTCCCGCTCCTATCCAGACTACTGCGCCGTTCCTTTTCCAAATATGCTGGCGCAGCTCCGCCTGCCCCTCTATCTTATGTTTGTCGCGGTATCTCCCGGCATAATATCCGCGCATGGAATTTGAACTTCCCAGCAAGGCCATCATCGCCCAATGAGGATTTCCCGTATTGAAAACCCCGCGTATTTCCGAAGCGGCCGTACAGCCTTTCCACAGGGGAGCGTAAGCACGCACGTTCAAATCTGTTGCGGTGGAAGTGCAATCATTCCCAAAAAATCCCGGACGGAAGCACTGGGACAAACTCGTATACCAGCCTTTATGAGGATTGGTAACGACATCGCGCGAATCGTAAACGACAGACCACCCTATGCCGAAGCCTAACGTCTTCATGTCCATTCTGTCCAGAAGCTTCGGACATCTTAGGTCGCTGCCTTTCACAAAATCGAATGACATATTGATGCCTGCGTACAGGTTGCGGATTACTTTCGCGAGAAAATCCACTTCCGCCTTCGCCTGCCGTCTTTTCATTTTCGTCTTGTTTGAATCTTTGTCCCCCATGCCGTAGCCTATGCCCCACACATAGCACGGAAAGGAATAAAAGTACAGGTCGTAGTCTATTCTAAACTTGTTTTCTGGAAAGAAATGGTCGCCGCTTACCCCTAACAGATAGAAGCCTACCGTAGAGATGTCGCCGTATAACGAGACATTCGAAACGCTCGCAATGGAATCCGTCCTGTCTGTCTTGTACAATCCGGCGGCAACAAGCCCTAATCCGAACTTCGTGTCCTCGCTGTAATGCGGTCCGCCTATTATGCTGAAATCGAAATTCTTCTGTTTCTTGTTTTTATTCGCATCGTTGAAATAAGACAAGAAACTTTCGAAAAGGTTTCTCTTCTTGACAGAAACGCCCGTATCGGCCGCGCTCGTCTCTTTCTCCATGTAATCACGACAGCACGTCGGCATGGCTTTGGAAGCCGCCTGTGGCACAATAATAAGCAGTACAGCCGCCAACGCACAAGCCGTATTTTTCATTTTTGTTCAGTCAATACACCAATCTCACATTGTCTATCCACAGCGTATTGCCTGGCGAGCCCACGTAAGCCCCTCCGTCGCTTGACGAAAACTGGAGCATCAAGTGCGTGGGCGTTTCGTCCGCTGATGCCCAGCCCACTTCTTTTACAGGCACTGGCTCGCCTTTGCTGTTGCGAGCAAAATCGGTGGAACGAAGAGCCATGTACTTTGAATTATATCTGACATGTTTCCGAATATCTCCGTAAAGAATTTCATACGTGGCGTTCTTCTGCCAGCCGTCAGTCGTCTTGTCGTAAATTACGACCATCGTCCCTACGCGCAGAGCCGTTATGTTCCCCTCGGCATCTTCCGTGCGTTTTTGCAGGAAGAGGGCAGCGATGCCGTTGTCCTGGCCTTTCACTGTGCTTTTGCTGCTGAACCCCGTCAGCTTTATCCTGTCTTTTTCGCCGGACAGCTTCATTTTGTAATCGTACCGCAGAGCCTTAGGCCTTTTGCTGAACTTAACGCCCGCGTTCATGGCCTTGACACCCTCTTTCGTGCCTGTTATCGGCTCTTTCATGTCACCGAGAAAAACAGAGCCTGCCGCAAGCACGCTTATGTTTATCAGTCCGAAAACTTTCACCTTTTCAATGTGAGTTTCCATCTTGGCGCAGAACCCGCCTTCGTTCTGGCTTTTGTACACAGTGTTGTTCGTTTTCACGATGCCCGACACTTTAGCCATGACATTCGACGTACCCCACGGCGAGCCGCCCGCGTTCTCATAAGGCTTGTTGCCCTCTATGGTTTGATCCGGGCCTATTTCGTAAAGCGTTTTTGTGTTTCCTCCTATAATGCCGGATTCCTTGATATGCCGCGTAATCCAGCTGTTCATGTCGCCGTAGGCTATCTTCTCCTCCCTCTCACCCGCGCTTTGGGCAGACGCTGCCGCAGCGGCAAGAGAGGCGGCGCAAAGCATGGCTGTTTTGAAACAATGCATATTATTCTTTGCTTAGGCAAGACACTCCATCAACGAAAATCCGTCTTGAGGAAAATCCGTCATGTCAGGCTCGGACAGCTTGATGCCCTGCACTTTTGGCACATTGCGCAGGCCGCACTTTGGACACAGCTTAAAGGTTTGTCAGAGCAGGCTTTTTATCTCGTCGGCAAAACGCGTCGCCAGCGCGTCCGCCTCTCCAGCGGTACGCGCTTCGGTATAGACGCGGATTATCGGCTCAGTGTTGCTTTTGCGCAGGTGCACCCATTTGTCTGGAAAGTCTATTTTCACCCCGTCTATTGTTGTGACGTTGCCGCCGCGGTATCTGTCCTTGATTTTCTCAAGCACTTTGTCAGGGTCTACGCCGGGCGTGAGGTCGATGCGGTTTTTCGCCATTTCATATATGGGGAACTTTCCGCGCATTTCCGAAACCGCCATTCCGGATTTCGCAAGATATGTCAGTATCAAGGCGATGCCCACAAGGGCATCGCGGCCGTAGTGGGCGGCCGGGTAAATGACACCGCCGTTGCCTTCGCCTCCTATCACAGCGCCTGTCCTCTTCATTTCCGCTACAACGTTCACCTCGCCCACAGCCGCCGGAGTGTACCTGCAGCCGTACTTCTCGGTAACGTCACGCAAAGCGCGCGTAGAGGAAAGGTTGGAAACCGTGTTCCCTGGCGTGTTCTGCAGAACATAGTCGGCTACGGTTACCAAGGTGTACTCTTCGCCGTACATTTTCCCGTTCTCATCGATTATCGCAAGGCGGTCAACATCCGGATCTACTACAAAACCTATGTCGAAATCGCCTTCCGCGACAGCTTTCATTATGTCGCCGAGATTTTTCTCCAGCGGCTCCGGATTGTGCTTGAAATCCCCCGTCGGCTCCAAGTAAAGCCCCTCGCAATGCTCCGCTCCGAGCTGTTCGAGAAGCGACGGAAGCACAACGCCGCCCACGCTGTTCACGGCATCAAGCGCGACGCGGAAACGCCTGTTCCGTATCGCTTCAACGTCAACAAGCTCCAGCGATTTCACCAAGTCTATGTGCTTCTGGCCGTAGGAGTAGTCTTCCCTGTAGAGACCCAAATCGTCCACGCCGGCGTATTCGAAATCGCACGAATCGGCGATTCTCACCACCTCCGCGGCCTCTTCCCTGTTCAGGAACTCTCCTTTCTCGTTAAGCAGCTTCAAGGCGTTCCACTGCCGCGGGTTATGGCTTGCGGTAAGTATTATCCCGCCGTCGGCATGCTCCATTGTCACGGCTAATTCCGTCGTGGGGGTCGAGGCCATGCCTATGTTCACAACATCGTACCCCATTCCCATCAGCGTACCACACACCACGTGCGACACCATCGGGCCGGAAATGCGGGCGTCGCGCCCCACTACGATTTTGTTAGAGCCGCCGGACACGCTGCGCCGCCTGAGCGCCGCGTAAGCCGACACCGATTTCACGATGTCCAGCGGATTCAATGTGTCGCCCGGCCTGCCGCCTATCGTGCCGCGGAAGCCTGAAATGCTTTTTATAAGTGTCATGGTTTTTATTTATTTTAACGGTCTGTTACGCGGAACCTCTTGCTTATAGCCACATAACAATGGAAAGGGCCGGATGTGTATTCAACAGACCCGTCTTTTATGTTCTCCGAGGAAGAGGACGTTCCCGACTTCCCCGATACGTTGTATTCAGCGTTGAACTTCAGCGTGTATTGTCCCGGCGCCTGCGGAGCGGTGAACTCAAAGATGGGGTCTGACTTGTCTTTGTCGTAAATGACAGCCTTGCTGCCTGCAACGTCCGTCCCGCTCACGCTCCATCTGTATTCAGTGCGGTCGAGGAGGTTCCCCTGCGCGGACTGTACGGCCGTCGCTGTCACCCTTTCGCCCGGAAAAATCTCGCTTGGCGTAAACACAATATCCGAAAACCTCGGAGACACTGAATTGTAGTCATCGTCATCAGAGCAGGACACGACGGCAAGGGCAAGGACGGTAAGCGCCGCAAGCGGCAAGGCTAAAATAAAGGATTGCTTTTTCATGCTTTGATAGTTCAAACGGTCTGGCAAAGGTCGCAAAAATTGTCGGCATATATCCAAAAGCGAGCCAGAATCTTGCGCCCGGCCTGGAAACCGCGCCGCCTG
>CAZLLM010000074.1:0-6055 GCA_964560405.1 uncultured Prevotella sp. | reverse complement strand
TTTCCTGTTTTCTAAGGTTTCCTTTTGCGTTTCCAATGGGCGCATTTGGTCTGCAAAGGATGCGAGGGCGCGAGGCGAGGGCGGCGTTTTCAAGGCAACGAGGCGAGAGGCTAAGGCGGCGGAGGCGGGGGCGGGGCGTTCAGAGGAGGGCTCTCATGGCTTCCAGCCTCGTCTCGTAGCGGAAGCACCCGCTCACGTAGCGTATGCCCTCCTCCGTCCTCGCCTTGTCCGCCGGAAGCCCGTAGAGCCTGAGGCAGGCGTCCGCCACGGCCTCAAGGTTTCCGATGTCCACCCGGACGCCGTTGCCGCCCGCCGCGTCTTCCAGCCCTCCCTCTCCGCTGTGTATCAGGCAGCAGCCTGCGGCGAGAGCCTCTACGGCCGTGATGCCGAAGCCCTCGTAGACGGAAAGCATGAAGTAGTATTCCGACTCTTTCATCAGCCTTATCTTCGTCTCTTCCGTGACAGTCCCCAAATATACGGCGGAGCCGTCGTCCAGGCCCAGGCTCTCAATCAGCCGCAGCACGTACCGGCTGCCTTCGCCCGGCGGGCCCGCCAGCACGAGGCGGCTTTCGGGATGCCGCGCGTGTATCTCCTTGAACACCTTCACGGCCTTGTCTACCCCCTTGCGGAATACGTTGTCCAAGTGCTGCATACGGACAACCGCCAGATACTGCCCCTTTTTCTTGGGCGGCTCGCCCGTGTAAAGAAAGCGCCCGATATCCACCGCATGACGGCAGAGCGCGCAGTTGGAAGGCAGCCTGCCCCCGTACAGCCCCGCCACATTGCGGCAGTCCGCTTCGGACACTATGAGCGACCTGTCGGACAGGAAATTGCACATCTTGAAAAGGACGCCCTGCACGCGCCTTTGGGAAGGCGTCCCGAAGCGGGGGTCCAGATAGTCGATGCCTCCCGTGAAAAACACTTTCCTCCCGAACGCCTTCGCCAGCAGGGCCGCGAAAAAGCCGTACCGGTAAAAGTAGATGAACGCGGCGGAATACCGCCAGAAGCAGGCGAAATCGAGGCATCTCCTGCTGAGCCGTACCCTGTATCCGAGGTCTCTCAGGATTCTTATGTCGTTCCTGTAATAGCTCTGTATGGAAAATATCTTTTTCGATTCCACACTCGAATAGAACAACACCGTTCTCTTGCCGTCCGCTTTCATGACGCGAAAAGATTTGCCAGCCTGCCTCTCACGGAGCCGCACTCATGCGCTTCGAGGAAGCGCCGCCGCGCCGCCGGATTATACCCGACGGGGAACTTCCGCGAGTTTATGGCCCGTATGAAGTCGGCGGCGCCGGCGCAAGGCACTCCGTACTCCTCCACGCCGTCGTACCCTTCGAAGGCCTCCCGCGAGCCGACGACGGTCTTGCCGTACATCATGGCCTCCGCCACCTTCACTTTCATCCCCGCGCCCCTGAACACGGGCGCGATCACGAAATCGGCCTTCCCGTAATACTCCCCCACGTCCTCCACGCCGCCTACAACCCTGACATTGGCGCTTTCAAGGCTCTTCGCCGCCTCGAAGCCGCTGCCCACAATCTCGTATGCGACATCCGGCGTGAAGGGGGCCACGTTCCTCGCGAACCACTCCACGGCATGCCTGTTCGCGTAGAAGTAACTCCCCACGAACAGCCCCGTGAGCGTCGCCGCGCCCGCGCCCCGCCGCGCCGGCGGCGAGCCGCGCCATTCGTCGGGGAGGACAATAGGCATCACCATGTCAGCCTCCCTGCCGTAGATCCGCCTGAGCTCGCCCCGCTCCCGCTCGTTCAGCACGACAGCCCTGTCGGAATACCTTGCTATGAGCCGCTCGCTCCGCCACGTCGCCCACAATGTCAGGGGCAGGTGGAGCTGCCTCTCGGTCTTCATCCGCGAGACGATGAAGTTGTACTCGATGTTGTTGAACAGCGTGCATATCCTCACGTCCGGGCAGGCTCTTTTAAGCGATGCCGCCAGCCTGCCGAAGTTGGAGCTGGCAAGGAAGACCCAGTCGTAAGCCTCCTCTGCCGCCCTGTCGGCCACGCCTTTCGCGATGCGCCCGTCGAGGCCGCTGAGATACCCTTGCAGGGTGTTCTTCAGGTTCCGCAGCGGCGGCGTCTCCAGCGGGAACTCGCACAAGTCCACTTTGCGGAAAATCCCCTCCAGCATGCGCAGCACCGTCCTGTTGAATTTCGCTCCGCCGGAGCGCCCGTCTGCCGTGAAATTGACGTACAAGCATTTTCCGTTTCCCATAGGCGGCGGTTTTATTGTTCGAGGATGTTTTTGTAGCGGTCGAAAGTCCCTCTGCGCTGGTCTTCGTCCTCATAGCCGGGCAGCAGGAAGTTGTCGTAACGGTAGAACACCGTGCCGTACAGGGCCGAGAAGCGGAACGCGGCGTACACCATCATGAATCCGAGGGTGAGATACCGCATTCTCTTCAAGGCCACAGCTTTCACGACAGCAGACCAAATGAAGATGTAGCAAAACATGAACAGCAAGGCCATGCGCTCCTTAATTGCCCCGAAAGCCCAGAAGAGATTGGTCAGCGCCAGATAGGCGATGAAGCTGTTGATGAAAATCCTGCCTCTCGCCTCTTTCTCCTTCAACGCCGGCCAGAAAGCGAAAATCAGTGAAGCGGTGATAAGGCGCTCTACGCATCCGACGGTAATCCCCGCCTTGCTCAAGGCCATGTTGGTGTACACTCCGGCCACTATCTCCGCCTTTCCGCCCAGCCACTGCGACGCTTGCACAATCAGGCCGCCTATCATGTCGGTCCGGGAATACACATTGGCGAAATACGCGACGTTAAGCAGGACTACTACGGCGGCGAAGGCCTTCCTCCCCACAGGGACGCGGAACAGCCAGTAAGACAGGATGAAGAATACGGCCGAGAAATGGAAAGACACGCCCAGTACATTCAAGAGCATGTAGGGGACAATCCGCCTCTGCTCGGCGTATTGCAGGGAGAAGAGGAACAGGGAGATGGCCTTCATGTTCCGCAGGATGTTTATTTCGGAGTTGCAGTACACGTAGACGAACAAGAACATTGCCAAGGCGTAATTGGGGCAGAAACGCTGTATGAAGCGGTCGACCAGCAGGATGTCTATCAGCGCTGACAGGAAAGAGAACATCAGGTAATTGAAGCCGAGGCTCTTGACTACCGCCATGTAAACGAGGAAGCCTTTCTCCATGGCGGCATCTTTCTCGCTGCCCCTGTTGATTATCGCGTTGATGAAAGACGAATCGAATACGGAGGGGAAAGCCTCGTAAATCTTGGCGTACCCGTGACAATCCCAGCCGACATACCCCCTTCCGCCGATGAAAAAGAGGAACAGGAGGCAGCACACAGCCCGCGAATACGACCGGCCTATCCGGTTTTCGCACAGCGTCAGCAAAAGGTACGCAGCCAGAAAGCCGATGTACGGCAAGGAGTAAACGAAAGAAACCGGTTCCATGTTATGTCTTCTCCTTGCGGCCTTCCGCTTGCGCGCCGCCGCGGCAGCGTCCGGCCGCAATGGTGCCGCAGCCGCTGGCTGGCCGTACATTACACATAATTAATGCCGTCGTTCAGATAGTCCCTGTAATACCCCTCTCTCTTCAATATGATTTTCGCATCCGGGCCGATGACGGAATGGGAAGGCAGAGCCATGTATGACCCGCTCAGCACTGAACCGGCGGAGACCGTGCAGCATTCGGGGGTGCGGGTGTTTTTCAAGACAGTGCACCTCATCGCTATCCACGTGCCGCGGCCTATTTCCACCGCGCCGTAGCCCTTGCCCTGCTTCCTGCCGCCGCGGGAAACCATTTTATGGAGATCGGTGTCGGTAACGATGCAGTCCCAGCCGATATGCACGTCCCTGCCGAAACGCACCTCGCGGTAAGACACAAGCCTCAGCGCGGCGGAGGCGTGAAACCCGCCGCCGAAACGCACGCTCCCTGTGGAAGACACGGACATCGCCGAAGAATTGCCGATAAGGCAATCTCCCTCGAAGACAACCTGCCCCTCGCACTCCCGCGTAAAGCCGCTGTTGGGGTAAATCGAAACTGTGTATGTCCCTAACCTTATCATGCCCATACGTATGTTTTCAGAATCTATACGCACTACCCCCCCCATTTTCAGCAATTTCGGCTTGTACAGCAATATCGGCAGCCTTACAGCCTGCCGCCACGGCAGATAACGGAAGTTGAAGCGCACAGACCAAGGCAACGAGCGGAGAACCCACCGGCTGCGCCACAGCTTGCAAATCAGTCCGTATTCCTTCATAACCTTATCCTTAAATTATGCTTGGACACAAACGACAGAACGACCGGGCTTCTCAAAAAAAAAACAATTGCACCAATATCACGTACACGCACATCATCGCCCCTCCCGCAAATATCTGCCACCACACATTGTTCTCACACCAGCGGCTTATGCCGTACAAAAGGGGTGCAAGCAACACATACCCCCCCCGCAATCCGGAAGAGGCGTTGCAGCGGGAAACGAATCTTGATCTCCCTTGCTATGAACTTTTGAGAAAGCGCGAAAATCAAAGCTTCCGCCAGCAGCCAACATACGGAAGAGCCCACGCTTTGCCATTTCGGCACCAACAGCACATTCAAGGAAATCCCCAGCAAAGCCCCCATGAAAGAGTTCCTCAAAATCACCTTGTCTTTTTTCAAAGGCATCAAAGCCTGTATGACTAAAATCTGCTCGTATCCTATAATCAGAATCAGGACAGCCACAATCTGCAACAAAACGACAGAGCCTTCATACCCTTCCCCGGATATCAAATAAACGATAGGCTTCGCCATCACCACAGTGAAAATCACCAGCGGCACAGACATGCAAAGCAGGAAGTCAACCGATTTATGCAGCATATTCTTAAACTCATCCATCCGCCCCGATTCCGCTAACGAACTCATGCGAGGCAGCATGACCCCTGTGAAAGCGGAAAAAAGAGCCAGTATGATATTAAACAGCTTCACGGCCGTAGAGTAATAACCGACTTGCACATCACCAGAAACGAAGCCGAGAAAGGTAACATTAAACGAAGTGTACATCGAAGTAAGCAATATGTAAGCTCCAAGCACAAAAAACGGCTTAACATACTTCCTAAGGTGAAGCGCCTTAAAGGAAAAATACACGTATTTCCTTGAATGCCAGCAATTGATTATTGAATTAACCACCACTGTCATAGAGATTAAAAAGAAATAGACTGCATAGTCTGCGGATGAGCGTACTAATAGACCAACAGCACATACAGGATCCTGACCGAGATGGAGCGGACTGTGATGTAGCGGAAATCCTCAAGGCCTTTATAAAGCCATTCAAACAGAAACACATTGAAAAACAGCCTCAACGCCCCTATGTACAGCAAATCCTTGTAAGCTGAAAGATACGGTATGAAGACGGCGGCACATAGCAGGAGGATAACAGAAACGCAAGTAATTAAGAAATTGAGGAAGAACAAGTTCGAAAAAGAAGACGCCAGCTGTTTCCTGTCATCCCTGTGAGAGGCGGTCTCCCGTATCCCCATAATGGAAACACCCATCATGGAGAATAAAATAAAATAGTTTATGATGCTGTCTATGAAGCTGCATTTGCCGATATTTTCCACACCCAAGACACGTGAGACATAAGGGAAAAGGATGAGCGGAAAGATGTAATTGGCAGCGGTCAGAACGCTGCTGTACAGGAAATTTCTCTTTATGCTCGGCATTTATCCGTCTACCTTTTCAAACGTTCCCATATCTCCCTGCCCGCAAGAACCCACACGGAAGCCAAAATCCCTCCCATAATGAAACTCAGAAAGACTGTGAACAAACGTCCTATCCCTATGGCCTTCAAAGGGACAGACACAGGATCGACAACCACAAAAGCAGGCTTGACTTCCTGGATTTTAGATCTCGCCAATTCTTTTTTCTGCTCCAGCTGAGTATATACCTGGGCTGCCAGAACCACGTCAGACTCCAATTTCTCCTGCCTCCCTTTCACACTCTGCAAAACGGCGTATATATTGCTACCCTTCGGTCACTCCTGCAACGGTGGAGATCTGGCGGAACGGCTCCCTCTCGCGCACCGTCAGCGTGCCGCGGA
>CAZLLM010000073.1:0-6061 GCA_964560405.1 uncultured Prevotella sp. | reverse complement strand
GCGTTTCCGGCGGATTCCGCGTGCGTTTCCGGCGGATTCCGGGGGAATGCGGCGCGGGCGGGCGGAACGCGGGATACGGGAAAAATTCTTACATTTGCACAGTTTTCCAACTCACACTTAAATCTTCAGACCATGTTCAGCAAAGAAACGTACACAACGCGCCGCGCCCGGCTGAAAGAGCTGGTGGGAAGCGGCCTGGCGGTGTTTTTCGGGAACAACGACAGCCCTGTCAACTACCCCGCCAACGCATACAAGTTCCGGCAGGACAGCTCGTTCCTCTATTTCTTCGGATGGCAGAGGGACGGCCTGACGGGAGTCATCGACATTGACAACGACAGGGAGTACCTCGTAGGCGACGAAATAAGCATAGACGACATCGTCTGGTACGGCCCCGTTACGGGCGTGAGCGAAATGGCCGCGCAGGTGGGGGTGGCGCGCACGGCGGCGGCGCGGGAGCTGCAAGGCATTATAGACGCGGCGAAATCGCGCGGGCAGGAGATACACTTCCTGCCCCCTTACCGCTTCGACACGAAAATCCTCATAATGGACCTGCTCGGCCTGCACCCGTCGCAGCAGGGCGGGGCCGCCTCGAAAAGGCTCATCGACGCCGTCGTGAGGCTGCGCAGCGTGAAAAGCGGAGAGGAGATAGCCGAGCTCGAAAAGGCGGCCGAGACGGGGTACGAGATGCATACGGCGGCTATGCGCCTGTGCCGCCCCGGAACGACGGAGCGGCACATAGGCGGCGTCCTCGACGGCATAGCGTCCTCGCGCGGGTGCATGGTGTCGTTCCCGAGCATCGTCACGATGCGCGGCGAGATACTGCACGGCAGCCCCAGTGCGCGGGAGCTGGAAGCGGGCCGCCTGCTGCTCGTGGACGCGGGGGCGGAGACCGACAGCAACTACTGCTCCGACCACACGCGCACCACGCCCGTCAGCGGCGTCTTCACCCAAAAGCAGAAGGACATCTACACCATCGTGGAGGAATGCCACGACATGGCGGCGCGGATAGCGAAGCCCGGCGTGAGCTTCCGCGACATACACCTCGCCGTATGCCGCCACATCACTGAACGCCTGAAAGACCTCGGGCTCATGCGCGGCGACACGGACGCCGCCGTGGAGGCGGGGGCGCACACGCTGTTCCTCCCGCACGGGCTGGGGCACATGCTCGGCATGGACGTGCACGACATGGAGGGCCTCGGGCAGACGCGCGTGGGCTTCGACGACGAGACGCGCCCTTCCGGGCAGTCTGGCACAGGCTCCCTGCGCTTCGGGCGCAGGCTGGAAGAGGGCTTTGTCGTAACCGACGAGCCCGGCATATACTTCATCCCCGCCCTGATAGACCTGTGGCGCGGGAAGAAGACCAACGCCGACTTCCTCGACTTCGGCAAAATAGACGAGTACCGCGACTTCGGCGGCATACGCATCGAGGACGACCTGCTCATCACCGGCGGCGGCTGCCGCTTCATCGGCAGGAAGACGATACCTTACCGCGCCGGCGACGTGGAGGAATTCATGAGCCGCCGGTGAAGACGGCGGACAGCGGGATACACAATGCAACAAACAAAAACTTATATAAAGATGAAAAGCAACTTGTCCGCGGCCGCCCTCGCCCTCGCGCTCTCGCTCGCAGCAGGCGCGGCTTCCGCCGATACGAAAGACTCGGTCAGTTTCACCGTCATAAAGGAACTGCCCATAACCTCCGTGAAAGACCAGAGCCGCTCAGGCACTTGCTGGTGCTACTCCACGCTGGGATTCCTCGAGGCGGAGCTTCTGCGCACGGGGAAAGGCGAGTTCGACCTGTGCGAGTCGTTTGTGGTCCACCACACTATGGTCGACCGCGCGAAAGCGTCGGTGCGCATGCACGGCGACGTGTCCTTCTCCGAAGGCGGCAGCTTCTACGACGTGCTCTACTGCATGGAGAATTACGGCCTCGCGCCGCAGGAGGCAATGCCCGCGCCGGGGTCGCTGCAAGGCGACAGCCTTTTCAACTTCTCGGAACTTAGCGCGGTGGCGGGGGCAGTGGTGGAGGCTCTCGCGAAAGGCAAGCAGAAGAAACTGTCGCCTATATGGGCCGGCAACATAACCGCCATATACGACAACTACCTCGGCAGGCTGCCCGATAAGTTCGAATACAAAGGGAAGGAATACACCCCGAAAGAGTTCGCCGGCCACCTCGGGCTGAACCCCGGCGACTACGTCTCGCTCACATCCTACACCCATCATCCCTTCTACGGCAAGTTCGTCATAGAAGTGCAGGACAACTGGCGCTGGGCGCAGAGCTACAACCTTCCTCTCGATGAGCTGATGGAGGTGATGGACAGCGCAGTGCGCAACGGATACACCGTAGCCTGGGGGGCTGACGTGAGCGAAAAAGGCTTCGGCTCCGACACGCAGATAGCCTCCGTTCCGCTCGACGGCAAGGACAAAGACCTTTCCGGCAGCGACGCCGCGCGATGGATGGGCACGGACGGAAAGGCCGACAGCTGCATAACGGCGAAAGGCGAGAAGACCATAACGCAGGAAATGCGGCAGGAAGCCTATGACAATTGGGAGACCACCGACGACCACGGAATGCTGATTTACGGGCTGGCCAAAGACGGCGACGGGAAAGAATACTTCATGGTGAAGAACTCGTGGGGAGATTACGGCAAGTACAAAGGCATGTTCTACGCCTCGAAGCCCTACGTGGCCTACAAGACCATGAACATAGTGGTGCATAAGGACGCGCTGCCGAAAAGCATCGCCAAAAAGCTCAACATCAGATAACGCCGCACGGCGCGGACGCGCCGCATGAAGCCGCGCCCGCAGACGCCCCAGTCCTGAAAGCCAGGCAATGCAAGAGTTTTGCAGCATAGGCCAAGAGCCCCGTCCCGAGCAGGCCGCCGGCAGGCGCAGGCTTGCCCTGCTGGCGGTGTTCTGCGCCGTCGCGTTCTTCGCCAACAACACAGCCCTGCGCCCCGACATAATGGAGGCTCGCAACCTTCAGACGGCGCGCGAAATGGCGGAGGGAGGCCGCTGGCTCGTGCCGACGATGAACGGGGAGCTCCGCCTGGAGAAGCCGCCTCTGCCCACGTGGATAGCGGCCGCGGCGGACATCGCCGCGCCCGGAAGCCTCGCCGTGCAACGCGCCATGAGCGGACTGGCGGGGTGCATGATGGCGGCGTTCTTCTTTCTGCTCGCGAGAATCATTGACCGGCGCGGCGATTACGCATTCATCGCCACGCTTATGCTCATCACGTGCTACAACATAATCCTCATGGCGCGCACGGCGACATGGGACATCTACTGCCACGCTTTCATGCTCGGAGGGATATACTGGCTCGCCCGCGGGCTCTACGAGGAGCGGAGGGTATGGAGGCACATGCTCCTCGCGGGAGCGTTCATGGGGCTTTCGTTCATGAGCAAAGGCCCAGTCTCGTTCTACGCGCTGCTGCTGCCGTGGGCCGTGGCGGCGGCGATCCTGCGGCGACCCTCGATGAAAGGCCGCAAAGCCCCGCTTGCGGCTATGGCGCTTGTCTGCATAGCCGTCGGCTCGTGGTGGTACATATACATCCTCGTGACGCAAAGCGAGGCGGCGGGTCTTGTGATAAGCAAAGAGACTGCCGCGTGGAGAAGTCACAACGTCAGGCCGTGGTACTACTATTGGCGGTTTTTCGCCGAGACAGGCGTATGGGCGCCCCTCATGCTCATCACGCTCGCCGTGCCGCTGTGGCGCAGGAGGCTCGGCTGCGCGAGGCGCGGATACACATTCGCCATGGCGTGGGTCATGGCCTCGCTTGTGCTGCTCTCGCTCTTGTCCGAGAAGAAGATGCGCTACCTCCTGCCGATGATGATACCGTGCTGCTACGCCATGGCCTTCATCGCGGCGCATTGGGACGGCAGGAGCGGGAAGCGCACGGCGCGCAAGGCCGTCACCGCCGTGGCCGCGGTTTTCGCCGCAGCAGAGCTCGCGGCGCTGCCTTTCGCCGCGCGGCTGCTCTACAGCCCCGGTTACGACAGCATAGCCAAGACCTGCGGCGACGGGCGCCTGAGGAACGTCCCGTTTTACCACAACGCCGCCGACCCGGTACGCATAGAGGTGGTCTACGCCGCCCGCCGCATTATCCGCCCGCTCGACCTCTCCTCGCCCCATATAGCCGACACCATCGCGGCGAGGCTTCCCTGCGCGCTCGTAACGCACGAGCCCGCCGGCAAGGAGCTCCCGGCGGAGGTGTTCGGCGCGGCCGACACGGTGAGCATCGGGAAATTCAACGACAGCAACCGCTCCCGCTTCGCCGGCGGGACAGACAGGAGCTTCATCAGCTACGTGACATTGCTCAAGCCCAAGAAATCCGAGGGAAATGAATGAGAACAGGACAAGCGGCTACGCGATGACGGTAATCGTGCCGGTCTACAACGAAGAGGAGAACATGCCGCTCCTCGAAGAGCGCCTCTCGGCGTTCCTCAGGAAGGCCGCCGTGCGCTCGTGCGTGCTTTTCGTGAACGACGGCTCGCGCGACGCGAGCCTCGAGCGGATACGCGGCATCTGCGGAAGGAACGACGGCTTCTTCTACATAAGCTACCGCACGAACCGCGGGCTGAGCACCGCGATGAAAGCCGGGATAGACGCGGCGCAAAGCCGCCTCGTGGGGTATATCGACAGCGACCTGCAGACCGACCCTGACGACTTCAACGCCCTGCTCCCCTACACGGGCGAATACCACCTCGTTACCGGCGTGCGCGCCGACCGCAAGGACTCCGCGGGAAAAAGGCTGCAGTCGAAGATAGCCAACAGCTTCCGCCGCCGCATGACGGGCGACGAGGCCACCGACACGGGCTGCCCGCTCAAAATACTGCACACCGACATGGCCAGGCGGCTGCCGTTCTTCGACGGCATGCACCGGTTCATAGCCGCGCTCGTCATGCTTGAGGGGGGCAGGATGAAGGAAATCCCCGTGCGCCACTACCCCCGCCGCAACGGCGTCTCGAAATACCGCCTCTCCAACCGCCTTGTGAAGCCGCTCTTCGACTGCTTCGCCTTCCGCTGGATGAAGAAGCGCCGCATAAGGTACGGCATTGACGAAAGCAACCTGAACGCCTGAACAGCCCCCGCACGCGGCGGGAAACGGGGCGCCCGCCCCGCGGCCCCGCGCGCAAGGGGACACAGCAGCCGCCCCATGAGCTCCGCCCTCATTTTCGCGACAGGCTTCGCGGCGCAAGGCTTCTTCTCCGCCCGGATGCTCCTGCAGTGGGCGCTTTCCGAAAAGCGCCGGGAGATAGTCTCGCCCGTGGTGTTCTGGGTGTGCAGCCTCGCCGGAAGCGTCCTGCTCTTCCTGTACGGCTGCCTGCGCGACGACTTCTCCATCGTGCTCGGGCAGCTCATCTCATACTACATATACATCTGGAACCTCAACATCAAGGGCGTGTGGGCAAGAGTCCCCCGCCCCGCGCGCGCCGCCCTCCTCGCCCTGCCGGCCGCCGCCGTGTCCTGCATGCTCGGCGACGCGGGGCGCTACGCCGAGGGCTTCTTCCGCAACGGCGAGATCCCCGCGTGGCTCGTCGCGTACGGCTCCGCGGGGCAGGTGGCGTTCACCCTGCGCTTCGTCTACCAGTGGCGCTGCTCCCGCCGCCGCCGCGAGTCAGTGCTGCCCGTGGGCTTCTGGGTGATAAGCCTCGCGGGGGCAGCTGCAATCATGAGCTACGCCGTCATCCGCCTCGACCCCGTGCTGATGCTGGGGCAGTCGGTGGGGTTCGTCACGTACACGCGCAACATAATGATAGGCGTGAAGGCGGAAAGGCGGAAGCGCGCCGCCGCAGGAAAAGGCTCCGCCGCGCCGCCTGCCGCCCCCGTTTAGCTTCGGGCGGAGGCTCCGCCGTCTTGAAACCGCCGCCACGCCCGCTTCGTTTTCCGCCTGCCGCCGCATAACCAGTCCTTTCTCCCGCACCTGCAAGACGAAATCCGCCCTCGCAAGCTGTCCGTGCATCCTTGTCCCGCGCCTACGCATCCTCATCCGCCACTTTCGCCGCCTTATCCGCTGTCCTCGCATCCCTATCCTGCGCTATTGCATCCTTATCCCGCCCC
>CAZLLM010000072.1:0-6143 GCA_964560405.1 uncultured Prevotella sp. | reverse complement strand
CGAGGCGTTAGGGAAGAATGTCTTAATTTTGCGCAGCGCAGCGCGCCCTGACGCAAGAGGGGCCCCGGACAGAGCCAAATGTCAGCCGGTTCGGCTCCGGGTGCGGGGCCGCCGGGAAGAGGGCGGGAGGCCGCCGCGCCGGCACAAGCGATGATACACCTGAAAGACATAAACAAGACTTACGACAACGGCACGAAGCTGCACGTGCTGAAAGGCGTCTCGCTCGACATCGGCGAGGGGGAGTTCGTCTCCGTGATGGGGGCGTCGGGCTCGGGGAAGTCCACCCTGCTCAACATTATGGGGATACTCGACAATTACGACAGCGGGGAATACACGCTGGCAGGGAACCTCATACGCGACTTGGGGGAAAGCCAGGCCGCCCGCTACCGCAACAGGCTCATAGGCTTCGTGTTCCAGTCGTTCAACCTCATCCCGTTCAAAAACGCGCTTGAAAACGTCGCGCTTCCGCTCATGTACCAAGGCGTAGGACGCAGGCAGCGCAACGCGGCCGCCATGGGGCTTCTCGAAAGGCTCGGGCTGAAGGACCACGCCCTGCATCTGCCCAGCGAGCTTTCCGGAGGCCAGAAACAGCGCGTGGCGATAGCCCGCGCCATAATCACGAGGCCGCGCGTGATCCTCGCCGACGAGCCTACCGGCGCGCTCGACAGCCGCACGTCGGTGGAGGTGATGCAGCTGTTGAAACGGCTCAACGGCGAGGGCTTGACGATAGTCGTGGTGACCCACGAAAGCGGCGTGGCCAGCGTTACCGACAGGATTGTCCGCCTGCGCGACGGGGTTGTGGAGCGCGTGGAGGAGAACGCCCGCCGCGACGCCCTGCCCTTAGGGGAGGGAAGCCTCATTAAATGAAATAACCGCATAAGGCGCGCCCGGCATGCCAGACACTTTTCAGGAAATAAGGGAATCGCTCAGGCGCAGCAAGCTGCGCGTCTTCCTTACGGGCATATCCGTGTCCACCGGCATCTTCCTCCTCATCGCGCTCCTCGGGGCGGGCAACGGGATTATACACGCCCTGCGGGACGCGGGCGGCTTCCTTGCGCTTGACGTGATGATGATTTTCGGCGGGAACACCTCGATGCCTTACAACGGGATGAAGGAAGGCCGCCCGATAGAGCTTGACAGGCGCGACCTGGGCGCGGCTGAAAGCTGCTCGCCCGGCAGCGTCCGCGCTTCTTCCGGCGTAGTGATGCAAACCGGGCTGGACTTGCAGTACGGCGGGAAAAGCGTGTCGCGCACGATGAACGGAGTGAGCCCCTCATACAAGCGGATGAGCGCCGGCACGCAGAGAATGCTGGCAGGCAGGTTCATCAACGACTTAGACATGCGCGGGCTCCGCAAGGTGATAGTGCTGACAGAGAAAGACGCAATCCACCTGTTCGGGTCATGCGAGAACGCGCCCGGCAAATACGTGAACGCCGGCGGGGAGATGTTCAAGGTAGTGGGCGTATGCGCCTTAATCGAAAACAACGACATCGCATACGCCCCCTACTCCACCGTCAGTACTGTGTACGGCAAGGGCGGCAAGCTTAACAGCATTTCGCTCCTGACAAAAGGCATAGTCTCCCAAGAAGACGTGGAACGCTACGGGGCGCGTTTCCGCGCCGCCGCCGGGCAGATACACCAGTACTCCCCCGACGACAAGAACGCCGTATGGATATACAACACCAATGTCGGAAATGAAGAGAGGAACAAGGCTTTCGGCATTATGCGCGCGGCCCTGTGGGTCATAGGCCTCCTGACCCTGATAAGCGGCGCGGTGAGCATAAGCAACATAATGCTCATCACCGTGCGCGAGCGCACCCGCGAAATCGGCATACGCAAGGCGCTCGGCGCGCCCCCGTCGGCGGTGCTGCGAAGCGTCATAATGGAAAGCGTGGCGGTTACCGCCTTCTTCGGCTACGCGGGCATGGCGCTCGGCGTTCTCGCCACCGAATACATCGGGGCGGTGTCGGGGAAATACACGGTTACAGTATCCGACTTTACCATTACGCTTTTCTCCGACCCGACAGTAGACCTGTCCGTCTGCATTGAAGCCCTTGCGGTTATGGTGGCGGCAGGGGTCTTGGCCGGACTCGCGCCGGCGCTTAAAGCAGTTAAGGTGAAACCCGTGGAAGCCCTGAGAGCGGAATGACACTCGCCTGTTCCACACCTAAGCGGCCGCCGCGCCCCGTTACAAGCCGCGCAATGACACGGCGCACACAAGGCGTGAAGCAATATCAGGATATGTTAGATGTAATCGGAATCATCCCCGATTCTACCGCCGCGCCCGCGCAACCGACGGTAGCGCGCCGCCGCCTGTCTTGGCGCAAGACAACGCATCCCGCGCACGGGGCAAGACGCGAAACGCCGCAAAACCCGCATTACTTGCAGCCATGAACTTCCTGCCCGACACAGACCGCCTTGACGAAGTGCTGCGGACGCTGTCGCACAACAAGTCGCGAAGCCTGCTCACCGCATTCGGCGTGTTCTGGGGCGTATTCATGCTGGTCCTCCTTTCCGGCGGAGGCAAAGGCCTCGAAGAGCTTATGATGTCGAAATTCAGCAATTTCACGAAAAGCAGCGGTGCGATAGGAGCGGGCGGCACAACGCTGCCTTACAAAGGGCACAAGGCGGGGCGTGTATGGGAGCTTACGACGGAAGACGTTGAACGAATACGCTGCGGCGTGCCGGGGATAAAGGGTGTCAGCGGCATCAGCACGCTCTATGGGGCGGAAGCCGCGCACGGCAGCCGGAAGTACAGCTGCTCGTTAAGGGGCGTTGAGCCGGACTTCGCCGCCATAGAGATACCTAAGATAAAATACGGCCGCTTCATAAACGGCAACGACATGCGCCTGCGCAGGAAAGTGTGCGTCATAGGCCGCAGGGTGTACGAAGAACTGTTCCCCGAGGGCGGCGACCCGTGCGGCACATATATACAGGCCGGCGGAATCAGCCTGCAGATTATAGGCGTAGACAACAGGTATACGGGAGGCTTCGGCGCGTCCGTTTCCACGAGCCTGACGATGCCCGGCTCGCTGCTGAACTTAATCCGCAACCGCGGCGACAAGTGCGATGGGATTTGCTTCGCCACGGAAGACGGCGTTACCGTAGCCTCAGTGGAAAAACAAATCGCCTCAGCCGTAAAACGCGCCCACGCCATCCACCCCGATGACATCGAAGCCGTGGAGTTCTTCAACGTGGAGTTATTGTTCCGCGTGTTCGAGAACCTTTTCCGCGGCATAAACATCCTCGTCTGGATGATAGGCATAGGGACGCTGCTTAGCGGCGCGATCGGCGTAAGCAACATTATGCTCGCGGCCATACGCGAGCGCACCGCAGAGATAGGGATACGCCGGGCCATCGGCGCAGGCCCGAAAGACATCCTTTCGCAGATAATTTGCGAAAGCTTCATAATAACGATTCTCGCAGGGCTGTCGGGCATAACGCTCGCCGCGCTCGCGCTCGCCGCCGCCGAGCCTGTGATACAAGAGTTCGCCCAGAGCGGCACGCCTTTCCAAGTGCCGTTCCGCATAGCTGTCGGGGCGGCTTCCGTCCTGACACTGCTCGGCGTTCTCGCAGGAATCCCTCCCGCGATGCGTGCCATGGCAATAAAGCCGGTAGACGCCATGCGGGAAGAATAGCGGGCGGCAAACAACGTAAAACGACAAAAAAACATACGCAACGATGAAGAAAGTCTTGAAGACAGCCGCCCTCGCGGTTGCGGCCGCAGTATTCGCGGGGACATTCGTTTACCTCTACCAGAAGTCGCGCGTAAAGCCCGCAGTTTACGAGGTGGTGTCGCCGGAATATGCCGACATAAAGCACACCGCCGTGCTCACAGGCTCAATCGAGCCGCGTGACAAAGTGGAAATCAAGCCTCAGATTAACGGAATCATTTCCGAAATAACAAAGGAAGCGGGCAACGAAGTGAAAAACGGCGACATCATAGCCAAAGTAAAGGTAATCCCCGAAATGGAGCAGCTCAACGCGGCCGGAAACCGGGTGCGCCTCGCGCAGTTCGAGGCGGCGCAGGCAAAACGCGACTTCGAGCGCATCGGGAAGCTGTACAGCGACAAGCTCGTCAGCGCCGAAGAATACGAGAAGTCGGAACTGGCGCACGACAAAGCGCAGGAAGAGCTGAAAACAGCGGAAGACGCGCTGCAAATAATCCGCGAGGGAGTCTCGGCGTCGAACAAATCTTACAGCACCACGCTCATACGCTCCACAATAGACGGCCTTATTCTCGATGTCCCCGTTAAAGTGGGGAATTCGGTAATCATGAGCAACACCATGAACGACGGCACCACAATCGCTACCGTCGCGAACATGAACGACCTTATTTTCAAAGGCACCGTGGACGAAACAGAAGTCGGACTGATTGAGGAAGGGATGAACTTGGATATAACTGTCGGCGCGTTGCAGGACAACAGGTTCCACGCCTCGCTCGAATACGTGTCCCCGCAAGTCGTTACCGGCGGAAGCTCCCAGAACGCCAACCAGTTCGAAATAAAGGCCGCGGTGGAAATCCCCGCCGGCGTGAAAATACGCGCCGGTTACAGCGCCAACGCCGAGATAACGTTGCAGGAAGCCAAGCGCGTGCTCTCAGTCCCCGAATCGTGCGTGGAGTTTTCGGGCGACTCGGCTTTCGTGTACGTGCTGACGCGGGAAAATCCGCAGGCTTTCGCGCGCCGCCTTGTGAAAATCGGGCTGAGCGACGGCATAAGAATAGAGGTGAAAAGCGGGATAAGCCCCAAGGAGCGCATCCGCGGCAACGAGATAACGGAACAGCAGGAGGAAAAGGAGGCGTGAGAATGAAAGCGTTCATAACAACACTGTGCGCCGCAGCCTGCGCAGCCGCGGCGCACACCCAGCCGAGGCCGATGACGCTCAAAGAATGCATCGACTATGCCGCAAGCCGCAACATAACTATAAAACGGAGCGAAAACGCAGCCCGGCAGCAGCGCGTGGAACTCTCCGCGGCGCGCGACAGCCGCCTGCCCGACCTGAACGCAGGCGCGTCGGAGCAGGTGAATTTCGGGCGGGGGCTGAACGAAGAGAACATGTACGTGAACCGCAACACCCGGAACACGAGTTTCAGCCTCTCCGCCTCTGTGCCTCTGTTCACAGGAATGCGCATCCCCAACCAGATAGCCGCAAGCAAACTTAACCTCGAAGCGGCTATGGCCGACCTCGAGCGGGCGCGCCAGGACGTGAGCCTGAGCGTAGCCTCCGCGTATTTGCAGGCTGCCTGCACACGCGAAATAATGTCAGTAAGCGCAAACCAGACAGCCCTTTCCAAAATCCAAGAGGAACGCCTCAGAAAGATGATGGCCGCAGGAAGCGCCTCTGAAACGGATGTCGCCGAAGCCAGCTCACAAGTGGCGCAGGACGAGCTGGCGCAAACGCAGGCGCAGGCCGACTATATGCTGGCGCTGCTCGATCTCAGCCAGCTGCTCGAGCTTCCGAGCCCCGACGCGCTCGAAATCGTCCTGCCCGTCGGGGATGTCCCGGAAACGCTGCCGCCCCCGCCCGCCGAAATATACGGGCAGGCCGTCAGCCTGAAACCCGGAATAAAAGCCGAGCAGCTGCGCCTGCAGGCAAGCGAAAAGAACATAAACGTCGCGAAAGCCGGCTACTTCCCCACCCTTTCGTTCGGAGCCGGCCTGAGCACGGGCTACTATAAGACATCCGGCATGCAGGCGCGCTCCTTCGGCGACCAGCTCAGCGACAACCTGAACAAATACCTCGGACTTACGCTCAGCATACCGGTATTCAACCGCCTCGAAACGCGCAACTCCGTGCGGAGGGCGAAATTGCAGCTCGAAGAGCAAAGCCTCGCGCTCGACCAAACGAAAAAGAACCTCTACAAAGAGATACAGCAGGCTTACTACAACGCCGTGAACGCCGAAGCCAAATACCGCTCGTCGCTCGCGGCCGAGAAAGCGGCCGGGCAGAACTTCACGCTCGTAACTCGAAAATACGAGAACTCCAAAGCCAACGCCACAGAGTTCGCCGAAGCTAAGACAAGGCACGTGAACGCCGCGATAAACCGCCTGCAAGCCAAATACGAGTACATCTTCAGAATGAAGATAATCAATTTCTACCAAGGGGCGGACATAAGCTGACGCGCAAGGCAAGGACGCGGC
>CAZLLM010000071.1:0-6144 GCA_964560405.1 uncultured Prevotella sp. | reverse complement strand
CCGTCGAAGAAGAGCAGCATCTCGCGGATCTGCGGCACGGCGAAACGGGCGAATGTCTGTACAGAGGCATCGTGGTGCCGCCAGTCGAGGAACGCATGCCCTATGCCGCCTATCTGCAGGTATTTCACGTCCTGCCCGGCGCGCGTCATGGCGGCGCAGTACTGCGCCATCTGGCTGTCGGATATAAGCCCGTCTTCCGTGCCGCGCAATATGAGCTGCGGCACGGCGCGCCCGGAACGCAGGGGGATGAAGCAGGCCGGCGTGATGTGTTCGGCCGCAAGGCTGTCAGACGGGCAGAAGCGTCCGAGCACGTCTTTGGTGAGCACGGGGTAGGTGGGCACTGCTCCGAGGAAGGCTTCGCGCATTTCCCTGCCCGCGTCTTCGGCGCTCTTTCCCGCGGGCAGGTAGGTTGGCTTGAACTCGTAGACGCCGGGCTCGCGCCCGAAGCCCCGCGAGCCGACGAAGTCGGCGAAGTTCACCGCCGCCGCCGCGAGATGCCCGCCGGCGCTGTCGCCCGTCACGAATATGCGCTTGGCGTCGCCGCCGTAGCGCGGCGCGTTTTCCATGATGTGCGCTATTGCCCCGTACACGTCCTCTATAATCTGGTGCATGGCCGTCGGTGCCGCGTCGCCGTCTCCGCCGCCTATGAAGCGGTAGTCTATGCTTACGGCGATGTACCGCCCCGACTTGGCTATCTCGCGCCCCAGCCCCCGCATGATGTCTTCGGTGTTGATGCTCCAGCCGCCGCCGTGCACGATCACCACTATCGGCAGCCCCTTCGCCCCGCGCGGGGCGTAAACGTCGTACTTGAGGGTTTTCTTTCCGGGCTTGGCGTATTCGATGTTCTTCGTGACCGTTATGTCCTTGAACTCGCTTTCGGGCAGGAACGCCGCGCCGATGGTCATGTCGCGGCCGGCGATGATTTCGCCGGGGTTGTCGTTGGTCTCGTTGTAGGTCAGGCCCCACGCCTCCCTTACGCCCTGAAAGGCGCAGTCGAACACGCGGCCTTTGTCCGGCTTCGCCGTGACGGTGAGCACCGTGCCTTTGGGCACAAGCCCGTCGGCCGGTATCGCCGGCGTTACGGTGTACGTGCCGCCTTCGGCTTTTTCCATCTCCACCTTCACTTTTTCCTGCGCAAGCGCGGCCGCCGGGGAGATGAGGGCGGCAAGGGCGAGGATTGTCTTCGCTGTTTTCATGACGTTTGTATTTTGTGAGTTGCAGAATGTCCGCTTTTCTTGCCGGCGCAGGGCGCGTTCAATAGTCTTTCCAAAAGCGTGGGACGAAGAGGATTATGATTGTGAATATTTCAAGCCGCCCGGCGAACATCAAAGCCGCGCACGCCCACTTCGCCGCTCCGGGCATGACGCTCCAAGACGGCAGCGGCCCGTAGGCGGAGCCCATTTCGGGGCCTGTGTTGCTTACCGAAGTGAGGGAGATGCTCAGCGCATCGGACAGAGGCACGCCTGCGAGGCTGAACGCCATCACGCCGGCGGCGACGAAGACCGCGTAGAGCGTGGCGAACGACAGCAGGGTGTGTTCCATGGAATAGCTCATCGGGCTGTTGTTGATGCGCACCGGTATCACGGCGCGGGGGTGCAGCATGTACTTGAACTCGTTCCGCGTTATCTTGAACAGGGCTACGAGCCGCACCACCTTGAAGCCGCCGCTCGTGGAGCCGGCGCACCCTCCGGCGAACATAGCCATTGAGAGGATAATCCACGTGAAAGGCATCCACTGCGTTATGTCGGCAGACAGAAAGCCTGTGGTCGTTTCCATTGAGACCACATGGAAGAGAGCCTGCCTCGCGGAGTCGGCGAAGCCGAGACCGGATCCGAAATAAAGGCAGGCGCATACGGCGGCCGCGCCCGCGGCTGTGACAAAGACATAGGCCTTTATCTCTGAATTTGTGAAGAACGCCTTGAATTTCCTGCGGAATAGCAGGGTGTACAGCATTGTGAAGTTCATGCCTGAAACGAACATGAACGCCGCGACAACGTACTCGATTGCGGGAGAGTTGTAGTAGGCTATGCTCGCCGAGTGCGTGGAGAACCCGCCCGTGCCGGCTGTGGAAAACGAGTGGCATATACTGTCGAAAGCGTCCATGCCGGCAAGATAGAGCGCGGCGGCGCACGATGCCGTAAGCAGCAGGTAGACGGAAAGTATCCAGCGCATGGTTGTCTTGAAGCGCGGGTGGAGCTTGTCCTTCCGCGGGCCGGTCATCTCGGCGGAGAACAGCTTCGTCTCGCCCGCCGAGCCCGACGGCAAGAGGGCGAGGGTGAACACGACGATGCCCATGCCGCCTATCCAGTTGGACATGCAGCGCCAGAAATGCATTCCGCGCGGCAGGGAGTCAAGGTCGTCGATTACTGTCATTCCCGTAGAGGTCAGCCCGGACATCGCTTCGAAAAAGGCGTCGGTAACGGTTGAGAGACCGCCTGAAAAGAGGTAGGGCAGCATTCCCGCCACCGTACACGAGAGCCATGAAAATATGACGACGGCAAAGCTGTCGTACCTCGTAAGCGCCGTCTTGGCGTTCCGTCCGGCGCGCCGCAGTGCCATGCCCGCGGCAGCAGTCGCCGCCGATGATGCGACAAACGCACCTGCCGCCGCCTCCCCGTAGTACAGCGACACAGCCATGCACATTGCGAACGCCGCGCTCTCGAAGATGAGAAGTGTCCCTGTGAGCCGTAATATCAGCTTCCTGTTCATAATGCCATGCCGTCAATCCCCGCGTTTGTCCACCGCACCGCGGCGCGTTCGCCGACTTTCATTCCTCGTCCACCATACTCCTGCGCGCTGACGCTGCCGCCGCGTCAAGCCTGCGCCTTGCCGGGACACGGGCGGGAAGCCTGCATCAGTTGAAGTATTTTTCAATCTTCTTGATGTTGCCTATGCAGAACACCACAACCTTGTCGCCTTCCTTTATCTCCGTAGAGCCGTTCACAAGCCGCCCTTTCCCTTTGCGCACAAGACCCCCGAGAGTAAGGTTGGACGGCAGCCCGAGGTCTTTCACGGGCTTGCGCGTCACTCTCGCGCCTTTCGCCACGACGAATTCGGCGACATCGGCGTTAGACACCGTGAAGCACTTCACGCTGGTAACGTCGGCGTTGAGCATCATCTGGTAGATATGGCTGGCTGTTATGGTCTGCTTGTTGATTATCGTGCCGATGTCGAGGCTTTCGGCCATCGGCACGTAGTCGGAGTTTTCGACTACGGCCACTGTCTTCCTCACGTTCATTCGCTTGGCCGCGAGGCAGCTTAGTATGTTTGACTCGGTGTCGTCCGTGAGGGCGAGGAAAGCCTCGGCGGTGTGCACCCCCTCCTCCGCGAGGAGCGACAGGTCGCTGCCGTCGCCGTGCACCACCAGCGTGTGCTTGCCGGGGTCGAGTTCGCCGGTGAGCCATTGGCAACGTCGCGCGTCCTTCTCCACGATTTTCACTTTCATGTAGTCGGGCATCCGCCTCACCACGCACACTGCCGTGTCGCCGCCGCCCATTATTATCGCGCTTTTCACATCGGGGTAGTCGTCTTTCCCGGCTATCTCGCGGATGTACGGGATGCACTCCCGCGTTGTCATGAAATAAACCACGTCGTATGCGCGCAGCATATCGTCGCCGTGCGGGATAATCGTTCCGGCTATGTTCTTCACCGCCACGACGTGGTAGGGCGAGTCAGGCCCGCACAGCTTTTTCAGCGGGATGTTGAGGATCCGCGCGTTTTCCCGCAGCTTCACCCCGATGAGTATAAGACCTCCTTCTTTCACTTCCCACCACTGCCTTATCCAGCTGCGTTTCATGGAGTTCACTATCTCTTCCGCGGCAAGCATTTCGGGATATATCATCGAGTTGATGCCCATTGAGGTGAAAAACTCCTTGTACTCCGGCGCGACGTATTCGTAGGAGTCTACCCTCGCCACGGTCTTTTTCGCGCCGAGCCTGCTCGCGAGCATGCAGCACGTCATGTTGCGTGCCTCTTCTTCCATCACACCCACGACAAGGTCGGCACTGCCTGCGCCGGCGTCTCTGAGCGTGGCGATAGAGGTGGGCGGCGCATTCATTGTCATCACGTCGAAACTGTTCCCGATGCTTGCCAGACGCTCTTCATCGGGATCGACAAGCACGATGTCGTGATCTTCGCGCGAGAGGAGCTTTGCCAGATGCGTGCCGACGACTCCTGCGCCGGCGATGAGTATTTTCATTTCAGAAGTTCCAGGATTGCCTTGTAAATGGCTTCTTCGTCAAGGCCCGTAAGGCGGTACAGCTCCTGCGGGCTGCCGTGTTCCACGAACTCGTCAGGCAGGCCCATAACCGCGACTCTGACGTTGTACCCGCGTTGCGCCACATACTCCGCGACGGCCGAGCCGAGCCCGCCTTTTTTCACGCCGTCCTCGACAGTGAGTATCCTGCCCGACAAGCGGCAGGCGTTCTCCAGCAGCTCTTCGTCCAAGGGCTTCAGAAAGCGCATGTCGTAGTGCGCCACGCAAAGGCCGGGGCGTTCCTGCTCCGCCCTGCGTATCGCGGCTGCTGCCGTCATGCCTATCGGCCCCAAGGAAAGCACGGCGGCGTCGCGCCCTTCTTTCAGCACGCGCCCCTTGCCCACCGGAATCTCGCGCATCTCGCGGCGCCAGTCTTGCGAAGCCCCGTTTCCGCGCGGGTAGCGTATGACGAAAGTCCCTTTGCCCGGCAGCTGAGCCGTGTACATCAGATGCCGCAGCTCGCTCTCGTCATAAGGGGAAGCCACCGTGAGGTTCGGAATCGGGCGCAGGAACGCCAGGTCGAATGCGCCGTGATGCGTAGGCCCGTCGCGCCCCACAAGCCCCGCACGGTCTAAGCACAGGCACAGGCCGAGGTTGAGTATCGCCGCGTCGTGGATGATATTGTCGTAGGCGCGCTGCGCGAAAGCGGAGTAGATGTTGCAGAAAGGCATGAGGCCTTCTTTCGCGAGCCCGGCGGCGAAGGTGACGGCGTGGCCTTCGGCTATGCCCACGTCGAACACCCTGTCGGGCATTTCCTTCTGCATTATCGACATGGAGCAGCCCGTCGGCATCGCAGGGGTTATCCCCACTATCCTGGCGTTCTTGCGGGCGAGTTCGAGCAGCGTCTCGCCGAACACGTCCTGGTAGCGCGGCCCTTTGCCACAGGCGTCTTCCTTGATGAACGCCCCGGTTTCCTTGTCGAAGCGTCCCGGCGCGTGCCACGCCGCGGAGTCAAGCTCCGCCGGGCGGAAGCCCTTGCCTTTCACCGTGTGCACGTGGAGCAGCTTCGGCCCCGCCATGTCCTTCAGCTTGTTGAGCGTGCTCACCAGCTCTGCCACGTCGTGCCCGTCCACAGGCCCGAAATACCTTATGTTCAGCCCTTCGAAAATGTTCTGCTGGTTGGCGAGGAACGACTTTATGGAATTGTTGAGGCGCAGTATCTTTTTCTTGCGGTCGTCATCAAGGAAGCCCCACGCCGCGAGCCTCCTCGACAGCGCGAAGCGGACGCGGTTGTAGAAGCCGCTCGTGTGCAGCTGGCGCAGGTACTGCCGCATCCCCCCCGTCGAGCGGTCGATGCTCATGCCGTTGTCGTTCAGCACTATCAGGAGGTTGTTCTTCGTGGACGAGACGTTGTTCAGCCCTTCGAAAGCAAGGCCGCCGCTCATCGCGCCGTCGCCTATCACGGCCGCCACGCGGCGGCTTCCCTCCCCCTTCCTCGCGAAGGCCGCCGCCATGCCGAGCGCGGCGGATATGGAATTGGAGGCGTGCCCAGATATGAAAGCGTCGTATTCGCTTTCGAGCGGCGAGGGGAAAGGGCGCAGACCATGCAGCTGCCGGTTGGCAGCGAACCTGCCGCGCCTGCCCGTGAGTATCTTGTGGGCGTAAGCCTGATGCCCCACGTCCCACACAATGCGGTCGGACGGCGTGTCTAACACATAGTGGAGGGCAACTGTCAGCTCCACCACTCCGAGGCTCGAGGCGAAGTGGCCGGGCGTTTTCGAAAGGCTGTCAATGAGGAACTCGCGCAGCTCGGCGCACAGCTGCGGAAGCAGCTCCGCCGGCAGCCGCCGCAGGTCGCCGGGATAGTTCACCTTCGACAGAAGCGGATAATTCTCGCTTTCTTCCATAGGCTTTCCGTTGCCTGCAAAAGTAGCATAAAACGCACAACC